>CAYYOQ010000348.1:0-2595 GCA_964473235.1 uncultured Thermodesulfobacteriota bacterium
TGCCCCACCCCTTCCTGGTCAATCGCCTGGAAGGGATCTTTGGGAATAATATCGTGATTGAGATAGAAGGGTAGAAACTTCCCTGCATCATCTCTCGATAACCCGAAGGTAGTTTGAGTGAGATCATTAGTACCAAAACTAAAGAATTCCGCAACCGTCGCCACCTCATCGGCGGTGATGGCAGCCCGGGGAAGCTCAATCATGGTGCCCACCAAATAGTCTACCTTTATCCCTTGCTCTTTAAAGACCTCCTCGGCAACCTGGCGCACTAACTTCTCTTGTGATTTAAGCTCATTCACATGAGCCACCAGCGGAATCATAATCTCCGGGTGTACTTTGATCCCCTTCTTGGCTACGATACAGGCAGCTTCTAAGATCGCCCGCGCCTGCATCTCCGTAATTTCCGGATACACAATCCCCAACCTGCACCCCCGATGTCCCAGCATGGGATTGGCTTCATGGAGCGCCTCAACCTTGGCTTTGAGTTTCTCTGCGGGAACGCCAATAATCTTTGATAATTCTGCAATCTCCCTATCGGTGTGAGGTAAAAATTCGTGCAGTGGGGGATCCAGTGTTCTAATGGTAACCGGTAGCTCTCTCATTGCCTCAAATATCCCCTTAAAATCTTCACGCTGTATAGGAAGCAACTTATCAAGTGCCTTCCTCCTCCCCTTCTCATCATCAGCCAGTATCATCTCTCTCACCGCATCAATCCGGTCGCCTCCAAAAAACATATGCTCGGTTCGACAGAGTCCGATCCCTTCTGCCCCAAAGGCAATGGCATTTGCCGCCTGATCGGGCTGATCGGCATTGGCGCGAACACCAAGCCTTCTCACCTCATCTGCCCAGCTCATAATCCTGGCATAGGTACGGTAAGTAGAAGAAGCCGAAGCATCTGAATTCTCGGTGAGCACTACCTGCAACACCTCTGAGGGATTGGTCTTGAGCACTCCTTCAATCACCTCCCCAGTGGTTCCATCAAGTGAGATATAATCGCCTTCCTTGATCGTTTTATTTTTTACCACCATCACTCGCTTCTTATAATCAATCTCTAAATCGCCGCAACCAGCCACACAGACCTTTCCCATCTGGCGGGCAACCAGCGCTGCATGAGAAGTCATACCCCCTCTCGCGGTGAGGATACCTTCTGCCGCGTCCATACCTCTGATATCCTCAGGTGAAGTTTCTATCCTCACCAGGATTACCTTTTCTCCCCGTTTTGCCCACTCCTCAGCATCAGCTGCATTAAATACCAACTTCCCACAGGCAGCCCCCGGTCCGGCATTGAGACCTTTGGTTAATAACCTGCCATCCGCTACCGCATCGGCTTTTTCTTTAAAATTAAAAATCGGCCTTAACAGTTGATTGAGCTGCTCAGGCTCAACCCTCAAGAGTGCCTCTTCTTTTGAAATCAAATCCTCTTCCACCATGTCTACCGCAATCTGGAATGCGGCAAAACCGGTCCGTTTACCAGCCCTGGTCTGGAGCATCCAGAGCTTTTTATTTTGAATGGTAAATTCAATATCCTGCATATCTCGATAGTGCTTCTCCAGCGTTTGATAGACACCCACCAGCTGACGATACATTGCAGGCATTTCCTTTTCAAGCTGCGCTATCTTTTGAGGAGTTCTGATTCCTGCCACCACATCCTCCCCCTGGGCGTTCACCAGATACTCGCCATAAAACTGTTTATTACCTGTCGCAGGGTCACGGGTAAACGCAACACCTGTTCCACAATCATCTCCCATATTGCCAAAGACCATTGACTGCACATTGACCGCGGTACCCCAGTGGTCAGGGATATTATTCAGTTTTCTATAGACTTTGGCGCGCTCATTATTCCAGCTCTGAAAGACCGCCCCAATCGCCATCCAGAGCTGCTCATGGGGATCTTCAGAAAATGCCTTTCCTGTCCTTTTCTTGATGGCATTTTTAAATTGAGCAACCAACTCCTTTAAATCATCTGTGGTCAACTCCGTATCATAGTGCGCCCTGCGCTGCTTCTTTTTCTCCTCTAAAATCTCTTCAAACGGATCAAGATCATCCTTACTTTCCGGCTTAAGCCCCAGCACCACATCACCAAACATTGCCACAAACCTTCGGTAGCTATCATAGGCAAAACGAGGATTCCCCGATTTTTTAATCAACCCCTGAACTGTGGTATCATTGAGCCCAAGATTGAGCACGGTATCCATCATCCCCGGCATAGAAGCCCTCGCACCAGAGCGCACCGAGAGTAAGAGCGGATTAGCAGCATCACCAAAGGTAGCGCCCATTACCTTCTCAACCCTGGCGAGCGCATCCTTCACCTGCGCCTCCAACTCAGATGGATAGGCGCTATGCGTATAGAAGTAGGTACACACTTCAGTGGAGATGGTAAATCCGGCTGGCACTGGTATTCCGAGATTGCTCATCTCTGCCAGATTGGCACCTTTACCGCCTAAGAGCGCTTTCATCTCTGCCTTCCCCTCAGCCTTACCTTCACCAAAGAAATAAACGTATTGGTGTGCCATGGTAACTCCTTTCGTCTTTACCGGTGAATATGGTTTTACAACAGCCTGCAGGCTTGCACGCTCACCCGCGTGCCAACCTACT
>CAYYOQ010000349.1:0-2593 GCA_964473235.1 uncultured Thermodesulfobacteriota bacterium
CCGCATAGAGTTTATCAACGGTGGGCACCTGTTCTATAGCTAAAAGACCCTCCATTGCTTCAAAACACGGATCACCCATAACTTCTCTAAATTCATCACCACAGTTACCTGTGACTACCATGGAAACCATCTTTTTAAAATGTGCGGGGTTACGAGCGGCAGAGATTTTTCCATATGCATCTTTATCTCGAAAAGTTAAAGGCATTTTTCTTTCAAGAAATGTTTTCATTAAGGAGGTGATATACCCATCATAGACCGGGCTAGCAAAGATGTAACCATTGGCTTTTATATACTCTTCCAATAGTGAAGCCATATCATCATTGAGCGGACACTTCCCAATGGGTAGTTCGTGATGCTCAAAGATACATTTAAAACATGACCTACAATATTTAATATTGCACTTTATCAGGTCGTATCTTTTGGTGTGAGCACCTTTGCTTTCAGCCCCTTCTAGAGCTTTCTTCAGCAGTTTACCACAATTTCCATTAACCCGAGGGCTTCCTAAAAAACCAAGTATCAGCATAATGAATTAGCAGTTCATTTTTTTATGGATTTGAGAATAGTATCAATCTGAAAGGTATGCTGCTCAACAAGGTCAAAATCAACATTTACTGAGTAGTAGGTAAAGAAGACTCCCATAAATAAAAAGTAGACGGCACGAGCGGTTTTATCAGCATCAATAGCTCTAAATTTTCCCTCTTTGATACCTTCTTCAATGAGATGTTTGAAAGTATTTATTGAATCTTTGTAGAAAATGGTCATTACTTTTCTGATTTCTTGCTCGCGCACGCCCATTGAAAGGAATTCCAAACAGAATTTAAAGAAATCCTCATTTTGCTTAAGAATTCGGCTCGATTTATAAATGAACATCAGCAGACGTGTTTCCGGGTTGTCTTCCTCCTTGATATATGCCTTTATTTGATCGAAGTATTTATTTACGCGGTAGTGAAAGAGTTCAAGGAAGAGGTCTTTTTTTGAATTGAAGTGGTAGTAGACACCACCCTTGCTTATCTTTGCTTTGGCTGCAATAGTATCGATGGTAGTTTCGTGGTACCCCTTCTCATTAAAACAGCTAACCGCGGCATCAAAAATAGTTTCTTTACGGTTTTCTTTCACTTCCCTTTTTGCCATACACTCTAAATACTTTCTTGAAGGGTAGTGGAGCGGATATTCCTAATTTTTCCCAGGAGATCTGGTCGCTCTCGCTTTATTTTGTCAGGATCACGCAGGATAGTATCCCAGATCAATTTGGGCGATTTATACTGGCTCCAACTTCCCTGTAGAATCACGTCTTCGCAAAGTGAAAAAAGGTAATCAATTTCATCTTCAGTGTACGCTGGTATCAGTGCATATCCCTGCTGCACCCGCATCATCCCCTCTGAGTTGAACTCGAAAGAGTCAACCCACCACTTAGTGTAGTCCTCAAAACCATTTTTACCCTCAAGTTCCTTGACCACTGCCTCCGCCGCTTTTAAACCACAACTCAGTGCACCTTGAGCCTGTACCTCTACAAAGGCTGCTGCATCTCCAATAATCAGCACATTTCCCTTATAGGGTTTTTTAATAGGGGTAAAGGCTTTCACTGAGCAGCAGTGTCGTTTTTCAACTTTGGCATCAGCAAAATTATCTGCGAGAGGCCCCTTGGTGGTAAAAAACTCAAATACTTTTTCTGGAGGGTCTTTTAGGCTGCCGATGATAATCATGTCTGCCCACTCGTCAAAGTGTCCTGCGGGACCGGTGCCCATCAGCGGTGCGAGATTCGATCCGTAACAGCGTCCCCACCATCCCCTCCATTCAGAAGGGTTATAGTCTTTAACCCCTGACATATACACTGCCAGACAGAGGGCAAAACCCATATAGGCACGATCTTTATTAAACCCCATCGCCTGACCAACGCGGGTATTTACCCCATCAGAGATGATCATTTTTTTTGCTTTTATCCGTGACTTGACACCTTTAGATACACATTTGATTTCAACGCATTGAGTTGAATCGATCGCATCATAGGCGCTGGTTTCGTTTTGAAATGTTACCCCCAAGGATAGACAGTCATTAAGAATTGTCTCTAAAAGTACTCCTTTATCATATTTATAGGCAAAGGGCTTTTTATCAGGCCAGGCAAAGTGGATCGCATGACGGGATGGCGAGTAATAATATTTATCAGTAACAGGACAGAATCCACCTTTATAGTTCACTTCCCACCCATTAGCGGTGGAAATAATCTTCCCATTCTTTTCGTCAACTTTAATGGTATCTCCATTATAGTCTTCATCAAGAATAATGTGTTCACTACAGTAGCGGGTGATTTTTGAGATATCTTTTCGCTTTTCAATCAAAATAACCTTGAGACCTTTCTTTGCTGCCCACATGGCAGCAAAAAGGCCACCGGGACCTGCTCCTATAATGGCAAGATCATAGGTCATAACTTTTTCTCCTTGATTTAATTAGCATTTCTCAGCATAACCATACTGACCAGTCGGTAAAGTTTATTGCATAAGAGCTACTTAGTTGTCAAGGTGGTTTTTATGTCACTTTGAGATTTTTTATATCACCTCTATGCGATGGTTAAAAGCGTAACCATCGGGTGAAGTTT
>CAYYOQ010000350.1:0-2590 GCA_964473235.1 uncultured Thermodesulfobacteriota bacterium
AACTTCTCTACTTTCTGTAAAATCCTTTGACATTTAAACATTGAGTTTGCTTTAATTAAATTTTGCATAACCTTCTTCCAACGGCTATGACTATAGCAAGGCTCATCGATTGGTTCACTCGTTTACTTCCGCTCTGGGTAATAGTCTCAGGGATCATTGCCTACCTGTACCCAGACCTCTTTGTTCCTCTGAAATCATATATGGAACCTGCTTTTGCCTTCACTATGCTCGGTATAGGGTTAGTGATTGATTATGATGAGTTTATCCCCATGTTTCGGAGACCTCAGATGGTAATCTTGGGTGTTGTTGCCCAGTTTGCCATCATGCCTACCATGGGATTCCTCATCGCAAAATTTTTCCATTTCTCCCCCCATTTTACACTGGCACTGGTGCTGGTAGGAAGTGTACCCGGAGCTATGGCAAGTAATGTCATCACCTACCTCGCAAGGGCAGATGTGGCATTCTCGATTGCACTTACCAGCGCCACCACACTGTGTGCCCCTATGCTCACACCCGCCCTCACCTACCTCTTTACCCATGTGATTGTGGAGATTAAGTTGTGGCCAATGTTCTTTAGCATTACCACCATGGTTATTCTCCCCCTTGTGGCTGGTCTTATTCTCAAAAAATTGTTTCACCAAGGGATAGAGAAAGTTGAGGTGCTATTCCCATCACTCTCTACTCTTTTTATTGCATTCATCTGCGGGCTGGTAGTTGCGCTCAACCAAGAAATTATAATAACTACCGGGCCAGTCCTTTTCTGTGCTGTTTTCCTTCATAACCTTCTGGGGCTGGTGTTGGGTTACGGGGCAGGGATAGTGTACCGCTTTGATGAGAAACGGTACAGAGCGCTTTGCTTTCAGGTGTAGGGATGCAGAATGTGGGATTGGGTGCGGTGCTGGCTTTAAAACACTTTTCTTCGGAAACCGCACTTCCTAGCGTCCTTTTTGCGACCTGCTGTGTCATTACCGCTTCCATCCTTGCAGAATTTTGGGCTCGTTCCCCCTTACCTACTCAAAAGAGTTGAGGCGGCGGTGGTGAACAACCGTACTCAGAAATCATTTCTCCAAAGAATACGTGATGGAAAGAAGAGGTGTGCTTCCTGGAGAGGTCATACGCTCACTTACTCCTCGGATATCGGTCCTTTGAGAAAAGTAAGGCGTACACTTGATGCGCTTTTTGATCATATCCTCACAGAACTTGATCCCTACAGGAAGGTTTTGCAATCTGTTTCTTTCGTTGGGCAAAAGGTGCGCTGTGGAAGCTACGAGGTCTCATTGGAGAAGAAGGGAAAGGTACTAGTAGTTGGCGCGGGGAAGGCAAGTCACCAAATGGCCCGTGCCCTCCATGAGATTTTTGGAGAACGTGTACAAGGAGTGGTAGCAACCCACAAGAGCCTTGGTGAACTTCCCTCTCTGGGAAACATTGTGTTTCAGCCCTCAGGCCATCCCAATCCTGATGAGGGAAGTGTGAAGGCAGCGCACGCGATTCTGAGAGTACTTGAAAGCGCTGAGAGTAACGATATCGTCTTTTCCCTTATCTCTGGTGGTGGATCAGCCATGATGGAACTTCCCGTTCCAGGGGTCACTCTCGAAGACTACAATGTGGTGAATGAACTTCTCAATCGTGCAGGCTTCGATATCGGGGAATGGAATGCGGTGCGAAAGCACCTCTCCCAGGTAAAGGGAGGAAAGTTAGCGCAGAGGGCAACCCACGCGAGATGCGTGTTCAATCTCATGGTCTCTGATGTAAAAGGCGATCGACCTGAGGTGATCGCATCTGGTCCCTTTGTTGCAGACCCTTCAACATTTGAAGATGCCTCTAGGGTGCTTAGTATGCTTCAAAGGAAGGCGCGTGCGCTTGGGAAAGATATCCCTTCCGCGGTACTAAGCTATATCAACAAAAATCTTGGCGATAGCGGCAACGAAACCCCTACAACCATTCCACCCAGTGTGGTAAATCTTATTGTCGCGAGCAATAGTAGAGCGATTGACCTTGCCGCAGAGTGGTTAGCGGCAAAGGGAATTCATGTTCCTGCACCACAACGGGTACGCAATCTCTCAGGTGATAGTGAGGAGGCAGTGTGTACCCTCTATTCCCTTTTAGTAAACGCAGTAAACAGTAATCCCGAAAAACCAGCTGCGGTAATAGCCGGCGGTGAGGCAACGGTTGATGTGACACGCTATCCTGAGTATCAGGATGCTACCTCTTATGGTGGACGGATGCAGATGATGGCCGCGCTGATGATGTATCTCATTGAGAACCTGCCGGTGGTAGGACTCTTTGCTGCCACCGACTGCCGTGATGGAAAGGCACCCGTGGGAATGAGAGAAAGTGCCGGGGCACTTATTGACGGAACAACGTTACAAGAGAGCAGGCGTAAGGGTGTTGATACTGAGCACTATATCAATGCCTGCAATACCTATGAGATGCATGAGCGCCTCTCAACCCAGCACTACAAAGAAAAATTTATTACCAACGTGATGGATCTAGTGCTGCTAGTATATGTGCCGATAAATTGAGGCAGGAAACAATTCGAGCGTGTTCAATAATTAAGGTTTTCGGTTCTGCTTTATTAGAGACTTAAAGA
>CAYYOQ010000351.1:0-2587 GCA_964473235.1 uncultured Thermodesulfobacteriota bacterium
GGATCGCGGTGGATAGGTTTTATTACCTTTGCGCTCAATTACCACTTTGGAAAACTGAATGTGTTCGGCTACCATCTGGTCAATATCTGCATTCACTTAATCAGCGCCATGCTGGTGTACCTCTTGGTGCTCCTCACCTTTAGAACACCATCCCTGAAAGAACAGCCCCTCTCCCGTCACGCGGCATTTCTCTCACTCGCAGCAGGTCTTATCTTTGTAGCCCATCCTATCCAAACCCAAGCGGTCACCTACATCGTTCAACGCTTTACCTCCCTGGCAACCCTCTTTTATCTTCTTTCCCTTGTCCTCTTTATCAAGGCACGGCTGCTTCACCACCAAGGTAAACCGTTCTTTTCACCTTCACACCTGTCCTGTTATCTGAGCTCACTCTTCGCTGCCTTTCTGGCAATGAAAACCAAGGAGATCACCATCACCCTCCCTGCCATTATTCTCCTCTATGAATTCAGCTTTTTTAGCCCTTCCCCAAGGGCAGTGGCGAAAAAACTGTGGTACCTCACTCTTCCTTTGCTCACCTTTTTCATCATTCCTCTCTCCCGCTATGGAATTGGACTATTCGGGATATCTGGCGGAACCTTTATGGGAATTGCTGAAGTGGGTGATGTCATTGGCGACGCCACTCAGGAAACCGCCGCCATCTCTCGCAATGACTATCTTCTGACCCAGTTCAATGTCATCGTAACCTACATTCGCTTACTGTTCCTTCCCATTAATCAGAATCTCGACTATGATTACCCTCTCGCCCACAGCCTCTTTGCATTCCCCACCTTTCTCTCCTTTCTCTTTCTAATAATGCTCGTTATCGTGGGGGTCTGGATCTTTAGAAAATCGCGCCTCATCTCTTTTGGCATTTTCTGGTTTTTTATCACCCTCTCCGTAGAATCAAGCATCATCCCCATACGAGATGTGATTTTCGAACACAGAGTCTATCTCCCTTCCGTCGGCTTTGTCATCTGTCTCACGGTAGCACTCTACCAGATGCTAGAGCAGATACACTTCCAGTCGGAAAGGAAACCCTAGTGTGTTGGTATGCGTCTCACCATGGCACTACTCCATCCCTCAAGCCTGCTCTTTTTTAAAGTCTATTCCGTACTGATTGCGCTCTGTATGCTCACCACTAACCACAGAAATTATATCTGGAATCGAGGAGACACCCTCTGGCAGGACACTATTAAAAAAACCCCTCTCAAGGCTCGCCCCCATCACAATTTAGGGACGTACTACATGGAGAAAAAAAACTACCACCAGGCGATACAACACTTTACCCGCTCAATTCAGCTGGATCCCACTTACCCTCTACCCTACAACAATCTTGGTTCAGTATATCAGATACAACATGCTTACCACAAGGCTACCTGGGCGCTGAGAGAGGCACTGCGCATTAATCCCTCTTATGCCAAAGCCTATTACAACCTGGGCAATCTCTACCAGACCCAGGGATTATATGAGCAGTCTCAGGAAGAGTATACAAACGCACTGCTCATCAATCCTCAACTCCCCCAGGCACACAATAACCTGGGAAGTATCTACAATCATGGGCAGTACTATGATAAAGCCATCGCAGAATTTGAAAAGGCACTGGCAATCGACCCTTGCTTTGACATGGCATACAATAATCTCGGCATTACCCACTATAGTAGGAGTAACTATCAGGGAGCCATTCAGTTCTATCTTAAAGCCCTCGAGCTTAATCCCGCACTCGGTGAGGCCTATAACAATCTGGGGATTGTGTACAATCACCTGGGAAACTATTCACAGGCTATTGCGGTACTGCACAAAGCCATTACCCTGCAACCTGATTTCGCGGAAGCATACAATAACCTCGGTGTCGCCTACAATAACCAGAACCTATACCATAAGGCCGCCTCTCAACTTCGTATGGCACTAAAGCTAAATCCCTCACACGCCAAAGCCTACTACAATCTGGGCAACGCATATACGGGCACGGGGGCATACGAAAATGCAATCCTTGCCTACCAGAGCGCACTAAGGCTAGACCATAAGCTGATAGAAGCATATAACAACCTTGGTATTATCTATAATAAAAGGGGCATACCCGATCAGGCCATTCCTCTTTTTAAAAAGGCCATTGAGCTTAACCCCCGCTTTGCCGAGGCATACAATAATCTAGGGATTGCCTACTATCATACCTCCCGCTACCGAGAAGCGCTCACCTACCACCAGAAGGCTCTCCAGATAAACTCCACCTTTAAAGAAGCGTATCAGAGCCTCGCCAATACCTATAACAAATTGGGCTTATATGAGAGTGCCATTACCACTTTTGAAAAGGTGCTTGAACTTGACCCAGAGAATGCAGATGCACATAATAATCTTGGAACAGTCTATATGGCAAAGGGCTGGTGGAAAAAGGCGTTGGAGGAATTTACCCGGGCAACCACTGCTAACCCCAACCACGCACTGGCCCACCTCAACCTCTCGATAGTCTACGCCTTACATGAAAGGGATGAGATAAAAGCCCGTTATCACCTCGACCGTTGTCGTTCGATAAACCCTCACCTGCCTCAACTGAAGCAGGTAGAAAAAGAACTTTCAATACATAGTAACTAGT
>CAYYOQ010000352.1:0-2559 GCA_964473235.1 uncultured Thermodesulfobacteriota bacterium
TTTGAGGGGCTCTAAGGGTTTCAAGCCTCCGGCTTTGCCGGAGGTGATATGACTTCATATAATCTACTGAGGGCTAAGAAGCAATGGGTAGGGTAAAGGTGATGCAGGTTCCCTTGCCCACTTCACTTTCTGCCCAGATTTTTCAACCGTGTGCTTCTACAAATTGCTTGGCGATAGCTAGACCGAGACCTGTACCCCCTGAGGTGCGTGAGCGGGACTTATCCACTCGATAAAACCTTTCGAATATAAAGGGAAGTTCCTCTTTGGGGATGCCAGGCCCGGTGTCTTTTATCCACACTTCCACCATCGAATCTTTTCTCGTAACACCAATATCGATTGTTCCTCCCTTCATTGTATAGCGGAGGGAGTTCGTGAGCAGATTGGCAATAATCTGACCGACCCTCTTTTCATCCATCATTACCAGAGGGATATCTTTCGGAATTGTTTTTTTTAAACTGATATCTTTTTCTTCTAACAGGGGGGAAAATTTAGGAATTGCCTCAGATAGTGCATCTTGTAGGGATGAGGGTACCATTTCCATTTCAAGCTGGTTGTGTTCCAGCCGGGAGAGCATCGAAAGGTCTTCAACCAGTTGATTGATATCTTTCACCTCTTCGCAAATGGCTTTAAGATACTGTTCTCTTTCTTCTTTTTCCACATCCCTGTCGATGAGCATTTCTGCATCGGATTGAATCCTGGCAAGGGGTGAACGGATTTCATGAGAGATATCAGCCAGAAGCTCCTTCCGTGATCGATGAAAATCAGCCAGGCGCTGTGACATTTCATTGAAAGTCCTTCGGAGTTGACTTATTTCATCGTGAGATTTTACTTTCAGTTTCACGCCGAATTTGCCTTTGGATACCTCCTCTGCTGCTTTGGTGAGTTCACGAATGGGTCGGGTCAGAAGCGTTGAAATGAGAGCCGTGAAGACGGCTATAACGATAATGATGACGGATATCTTGAGGTAAGAGAACGGCAGCACCGATTTTGCTCCCTTGATTTGATGGTAGTAACTCTGTAGTATCCCCGTAGGTTCACCCGCTTTGAGTAAAGGAATTGATACGACGTAGGTCCACATGAACCTTGGGAAAATGAGTTGAAAGTGCTCCCCATCACGAAGGGTCTCTTTAATAATAGTGAGAGATATCTTTTTTTCGTTTTTAAGCTTTTCTTCCATGAACGCAGCGCGTTCATTTCCCTGGGTATCAAATATCCTGAGACTCACTTCTTCTTTTTTATGGATTTCTTCTACGATGTGTTCAAGCGGGTCAGAGGAGTTTTGAAGGCGGAACATGATCTGATCTGCGATATGGCGAGTCTCTCTGGTGAGGGCTCTTTTGATGAGTGGATTAATTTCAACGTGTGGAAGAAAGATCAGAAACATACTGCCGATCACAAAAGAAGATACGGTCATGTACACAAGGATGACAAAGAGCAATTTCCAGTAGATACTTTGTCGAAAGCGTAACATCTCACCTATCCTGGAATTTATAACCTGTTCCCCACACGGTCACTACGTACTGTGGGTTTTTGGGGAAGTCCTCGATTTTTTTACGCAGGTTGCTGATATGAGCATCGATGGAACGGTCAAAGAGCTCGAGCTCTCGATTCCTCACCTCATCCAGCAGCCTATCCCGACTAAAAACGATTCCTGGTTGAGATGCCAGAAGCCAGAGGAGATCGAACTCGGTAGCGGTCAGATAGATCTTTTTCTTTTGCTTATACACTTCTCTTTTTGAGGGATCTATCAGAAGGTCACCATACACCAAGGTTTTTTCTTTGGTGATAGCGGTATCTTTTAGTAAGGTAGTTCTTCTTAGGTTAGCCTTTACCCTTGCGGCAAGTTCCCGCAGACTGAAAGGCTTGGTAAGGTAATCATCTGCTCCTACCTCAAGCCCGGAGACGATGTCAGATTCCTCTCCACGAGCAGTAAGCATGAGTATGGGTACAGGATTTTCTTTCCTGATCTCCCTGCACACCTCTAGCCCATCAAGTTCAGGCATCATCAAGTCGAGAATCACCAGATCTGGCTGGAAGGATTTTACCTTTTGAAGTCCTTCCCTACCGTTGTATGCGGCTTCAGCTCGGTACCCGAAGTCTTTCAAATAGGTTTCGATGTTTTTTACCAGCTTGGCATCATCGTCTATAATTAAGATTTTATCCATGATTGTAATAGGATTCAAGGGTTCGAGTGTCTACCTTTCGATGGGTATGGTTAACATTATTAAAGATAACAAAAGTAGTAGCTAATTACAATGTGAAAACCCTTTGGCTTTGCTAAAGAGGACTTCCCTACCACATCTTTTTAGCATTAATTTCAGGGTTTTTTCTACAATTTACACTTTTTTTACATTTTCTTAAAACAAATTTACCATTCTTCCAAACTCCCTTCACATTTCATACCTATAATTCATACTAAGAAATTATTTAATGATCCTGGATACTGGTTACTCGATACTCGATAGAAAAATCCAGTATCCAGAAGCAAGCATCCAGTAACTAAATTCAAAGGAGGTTCGCCATGAAAGAAAGACTTCTCACTATTAGCGATTTTGCACT
>CAYYOQ010000353.1:0-2558 GCA_964473235.1 uncultured Thermodesulfobacteriota bacterium
ATTATAGGTGAGAAAACGCCAGTACGTCATCCTGCCTACACCTGCTAAAAAAGGGGCAAAGGTCCGTATGATCGGGACAAACCTTCCGATAACAATGGTAAGGGGACCATACTTCTCATAGAATTGATGGGTGCGATCAAGATACTCTTTTCTAAAGAAGCGGCTTTTCTCCAGATGGAAGACTCGTGGACCGATAGAGCTTCCTATCCAATAATTTACGGTATCGCCTACAATCGCAGCGATGCTGAGCACCATAAGAAGCCACTTTAGGTTAAGTGAACCAATAGCAGAAAATGTACCTGCCACAAAAAGGAGGGAATCACCGGGCAGCACTGGTGTCACTACCAGGCCGGTCTCACAGAAAATGATTATACCCATGATTAGATACGTCCAATTACCGTAGTTTCTAATCACTACATCGAGGTATTTGTCGAGGTGGATAAAAATATCAATAAGATTTACTATCAAGTCCATAGATTTTCCTTTCAGCACTTTACGCTAGCTGGCACAACACGAATTTAATATCACTACTCCTTCACGCTTTCCTTACCTGACAGAGAGAAGACTTAAGCCCGGGGAATCCTGAAATGGGGTCGCGGTTTTTATGGTCGGTGAGAAGATTACAATCAGCTTCAGCCCAGCCATGGGGAAGATGTACCACCTGAGGCATAATGCCCTTTGTCAACAGGGCTTTTACTTTAAGCATACCTCTCGGTGATTCCACCGCCACATAATCTCCCTCTCTTATCCCAAGGTTTTGGGCAGTCGCGGGATGAATCTCAAGGTAGGGCTCCGGATGAAGCTTCCTTAAGCTCACTATGTTACGATGTTGCGAGTGAAGAAACATGGGCAGTCTGCCACCGGTGGTGAGGGTGAGGGGATAGGTGCGCGCAAGTTCCGGTGCGCTTCGCACGCTCTCCATTGGCTCCCTATACACCGGTAATGGATCATACCCATTTGATTCCAGAGAGTGGGAGAAGAGTTCTATTTTGCCTGAATAGGTATAGAAACCATTCTTAAGAAACCCTCCTGGCGGCATTTCCTGCGCCATCCCTTCCGGATGCGCTTTCAGTTCCATATAGGTAACCCCCGTGGTAGCCATTACCGTATCCATAAGTTCTGTCAGATTGTTCCAGGGGAAGTACTGCTCATAGCCCATCCTTTTAGCCAGTTCCCACCAGAATTTCCAATCAGGCCAGCACTCTCCACCATCCACTGCCCTATTCTGGAGATTTAACGGCATGGTTCCCAGCTCATCACGCTCCAGAAAAAAGGCAGCGGGGAATACCAGATCAGCGTGACGGGCCGTTTCTGTCATAAAGAGGTCAATGACCGCAATAAAATCCAATTTGCTAAAGGCTTCCCTCACTTTGTTAGTATTAGCCAGCTGAGGTAACGGTGCACCAGCCGCAACGATCAGCCCCTTTACGGGACTCTCTCCGCTTTCCAGGATTTTCTCGATCACCACCAGCGCCTGTGCCTGATTGATCATACTTACAAACATAGGATGCTCTTCCATGCCAAGGGGAGATACTGAAGGAGCAGGAATACCCTCTACCTCAGCCGGCGCAAGCATTACAGGCGAGATGAAGGTATTCCCCCCCCTCCGGTCAATGTTGCCCGTAATTGAGAGTAAAAGGGAGAGTGATCGTAGAGTTTGAACGGTATTGGTCTGATGCTCAACTCCAACGCCCGGGATTATACTGGCGGGCGTAGTAGTGGCGAACATACGCGCTACCTGTTCAATCTCCTTATGAGAGACCATAGTAATCTTTTCAATCTCACCCAGGTCATATCCCTTCACCAGTTCCCTTAAGTTATCAAACCCGAAGGTATGCTGCTCCACGTACTCCTTATCATAGAGGTTTTCTTCAATAATTACCTTCATCATCCCCAGCGCTAATGCACCATCTGTTCCTGGCCGTACCTTGAGGTGAGTATCTGCAAGGGCAGCTATGGTGGGGGTTCTGGGATCAATTACTATAAAACGCACCCCCTTCTCTTTCAATTCCCTAAAGAGCTTGATGGTGCGCGGCATGCTGCAGCCAAACAGACTGCCGCTCGCGAAAGGATTCGAGCCCCAGATGATGATGCACCGACTGTGTGCTACGTCAGCAAAGGCCAACCCTCCAAAGGTTGCGATTCCATTCAACAAGTGGGGAATAAAGCACTCGCTGGCTGCTGAGCAGAGGTTCACTGTCCCATACACCTTGAGAAACCTCTTCATACAAAACATGGCGATACAGTTCTTCAAGTACGTCTGTCCGTGGTACACCGCGAGGCTGTGAGCACCATACTTCTTCTTGATCACCTCTAGTTGTTGGGCGAGGATATCAAGCGCCTCATTCCAACTCAGTCGCCTCCATGTTCCGTTCTCTTTTTTCATAGGGTACCGTAACCGATCGGGTGCATTCATAATATCCAGTGCCGCCTTGCCCTTGACACACAAATCACCCTTGCTGCGTAGATGCGTTTTCAAGCCCTCTACCTTTTGCACCACGCTATCCTTCACCGTTACCTGCATCCCGCAGGCACGCTCACAAATCCCGCAAAATGTG
>CAYYOQ010000354.1:0-2551 GCA_964473235.1 uncultured Thermodesulfobacteriota bacterium
CCGGGATAAAAAGGTCTTGATGAAAATACGTCAAGAGCCCACTTTGTTCCATAATCACAACCCTGAGCAAGTTACCAGTATAGTAAGTTTTTACAATACCACAGTGTTATATAAAATACCACTATTTTAATCCTTAGCTAAGCGATCTTTAGAGCTCAATTACCTCACCGGGAGAAGATAAGTATCTCTTGCCTTAAGGATCTACCCATGGGGCATTATCTAATCATTCAAGTTCATAGTATTGGTAACGAGTGAGTAATCTGCACAATAACCTTCGCACCACATTGTTACGTTTAAGGTTTCTCAGTCTCTCTCCAGGGGTGGCATCGACCATATCAAGAGGACACCCCTTATGGAAGATAAAGAGGAACCAGATGACCATCGCTTAAAAGAGCTGCACACCTGGTTCCTTCAACTAAGTAGGGAGTAGCTTGTAGCTCAATAAAACGCACTACGCAAATTGTCACACTTCTTTGGCAACCTTTAAAAAATCATCTATAGGAAGAGCAGTCATAGTCTGGGAGGTAATTCTCCCCTTAGCACATATTTTCAACATGGTTGAGGCTGCTGCTTTCTCATTGGGTAACTCCATGACGGTAATTACATCATACTCACCTATTAAGCCATAGATGGAGAGCAGTTTTCCACCTGCATTGCTTATGATCTTTTTGACTGCCTCATATCGTTCTGGCGTTTCTTTCATGTCGGTGAGTCCATCCTTGGTATACTTCCAAAGCGTTACATATGTCGGCATAGTATGCCCTCCTTTCTAAGCTACCCCCACGGTAAGTAAAGTTGTACGTTAAAGAACATCAATCCTTTTAGAAACTATCACACAATGCGGGTAAAATCTACAACTAACTTTATTAGTATCCTCTATGCACTACCCTTACTCCCCGTAGAAATTACTTAACATTTCCAGTAAAATTCCGATAAGGATTGTAGAGGATTGCACTTACCAGGCACAGACAGGAACGTTGGGATGCCGAGAGAACTCACCACCATCCACGCCGAAAAAGATGCCTTCGATTTTTTCCACACCCATGTAAAAAAATCTATCCAGAATCAGCACATTGAAATTACAGAAATTTCCGAACACTACCTTGTGCAACTCCTCGTAGACTTTGCCTTAACCCCGAGGGCTTTCAAGCTTACCCTCAACGATGAACGCCCTCTCGCCCTCATCTACCACCACGCACAGTTTGAAACTGCACCTGCGAGAATCACCATCTTTAAAGAGCTTGGTGATTTTTCTCTCTTCATCAGTGGCTTCTTCCCTGACAGCTTAAATCGAAAGGTAATAGACATTGACTACTACATCTCGCTCGGGAGAGGTGCCTATGGAAACCTCTCAACTATTTTTGAAAGATTTCACAGCTCAGATTTCAACTCCCTCTTCCATGAGCTGGCAGAAAAATTCACTGCACTCACCAACATTCTCTCGGAAATCAGCAGCGAAAGCTTCACCAGGTGGAATGATGGAATCTTGAGACTTTACGAACGGTGGCTAAAAACGAGAAGCAAAAGAGATGAACGACTCCTCTGCGAGCAGGGGATACTACCCACTCACACGTTCAACCATAAGACTATTCAATAATTTCCCACGATTACCCTACAGATGCTATTAAAAAAAATCCAGCAGCAATTTGAAGCAATCTACCGACTCCCTCCCCTTCTCTCCATAGAAGACTTTCTCATCTCCCAGGAAACGTTGGAACAACTCGCAGCACAAAAGCACAATCTCCCCCTCACCCGAAGAGGTATGATGCTCCTCTTACCCGAGAGAGATGAAATGCGAGTGGCCATCTATCTCCATAACCAGGTAATGGACAACCTGTACACTTACAATCCTTTCATAGGATTGAATGAAAACAACATTCAGGCCTTCTGCATCGCAGTTGAAGAGGTCAGCCACTTCCTCTACACTACCTGGAAGGTTCAGCAGAGTCTCCCGATAACCACGCTAGAACTGGAGTTGCAGGCTGAAGTTGATACCTTTATCCTCTGCACCTTGTACCACCTCTCCCACGGGTCCGCTATCTTCTGCTCCTCGCTCATGGAGTTCCTCTTTGACAGCTTCCACGTAGCACACGATCTCCCCTCTGAATCACAACACAGGTATTCTACCGCCAACACACTTGCGCGCCACTACTGCTACTTCTTGGACGATCGCTTTATTAAAAAAAGCCTCTTTCCCTCGATGATGGAAGAAATTAGAAAGTTCTATCGCCTCGGTCAAACCGATAAAATCTCCCACATCAACCGCACCGTTTTCTATCACTAACCTGATGTACCTACTCTCACTCAAACATCTCAACCGCTCTCACACCCACTTCCGTGTCACCTTATATCATAGAACAATCTTCCGATAAAAGACAGGAACATTTTGTTACATATTGTATGCTTTTTTTCACACGGGATTATCTCTTAAGATTCCGATCTCCAGGATTCCCTAGGGCTTTTCACTTGCAATTTTCCCCATTTATTAGTATATTTTTTATCAAAGGGGTGTGCATTACCTAACGTGACTTTCAATCTCCCCTCTTCTATA
>CAYYOQ010000355.1:0-2551 GCA_964473235.1 uncultured Thermodesulfobacteriota bacterium
ACGTCGCTTCGCTCCTCGCAATGACACCTGTCAGGACTTTTTACGACGTTATCAAAGTTAATACTTGAGCTATTTTCTTGCTTGTCAGAGGGATAAATTAAAGCAGCTGTTTTATGAAGTTTCAACCATTACGTTAAACCAAACAGTTTTCGAAGCTTGCGCACTATTTCACCTTGCATTCGGGGCGATAGTTCTCCCAATTCCCGCCGAATCAATGCAGTTGTGATTGTCATCAAACGATGTACGCGGAGCGTAGAGGATACTCGCAACCCAGTTGAGGCGAAGTCTGCCTGCTTTGTATCTAGTAACAAATCAGTTTCCAGTAAATCGGTTGGTACCCGGCTGCTGATGAAGGCCAAGACAATGTGGCGATGTGGGCCAATAGGGTCGGTCAAGCACACCGCTGGTCGTACCTTATCAGTTGAAAGATCATCAAACGGAAAAGGCACCAAAACAACTTTACTTCTGGTCATTGAATGGTCTCCCGTCAGTAATACTGTAAATGTCTTCTTCCGGCTCCTTCAAGAAATCAAATGCCGGGTTATCAACTGCTGCCTGAAGCCATTCCTTCTCGTCTATCTCAGTTTCTTCAGATAACAGGATTATGATACGAACTCTAGTTGGACCAACAATAGGTAACTGCTTATCTAAAACAAGTTGACGCTGGGCATCAATTGTTCCTGTTGTTTCAATTGCTTTTACTCCAGTTTCCATTTTGATTTCCTCCTATATGCTTCATTAAATTCATAGCTTATTAGCATCACACTTATCCTAGTTGAGTTAGGATATACTTTATAAGTATTACATTGGAACAGATTTATATTCAAGCAATAATTCTTAGACATCTATGATCACCTTTTAAGCCTTCTGCCCTGTTCCCGCCCCACTCTCCGCTCCTAAATCCAAGCATCTTTTACCTAGCATAACCCCTTTTTGCCTACCGCTCTGCTCAATTTCTGCAGGCAACCAATCAAAACAGCTTCAGTTAATTCTCATCACTAAGATATTAAAAAGAAGTTAGTTTTTATCATATTGGATTGTGTTTGCCTGTTTTCCCCTACACCCTGACCCCTGTTCCCTGTCCCCTCCCTTACCACTGGCATAAGAATTGTAAGTTGCTTTTCTGCAAAAAGTGCTAAAGTTTTTTTTCAACTATGCCGAACCTTCCACTCACTGAATGGACGGTTAAGCTCATTATGAATGATAACGGACTAAAATTTTTAAAACATTCCCCGCTTCTTAAAAGACTGCTGATACTAGCAGCAATTGAAAAAAACTCTCAACTTAGCCAAAACAATTTAGCCAAGGAGGTGGGGCTTACTTCATCAATGGTTAATAATTACATGCGTGAACTGTCTAAAAAAAATTTGATCACTATCAAAGGCGAAACCAACCGCACTATGAGCTATAATCTCACTTCCCAAGGACTTAAAGAAAAGATGACTCTGCTAATTGCATACACTATAGAAACTACCGGGCTCTATCAGTATGCCAAACTTGAGTTTGCTCGAAAATTGCAAAAATTTTATGAAGAGGGAATCCACACTGCTGTTCTCTTTGGCGCCGGTGAAACAGCTGAAATCCTTCACAATGCATCTAAGTCTCTTAATTTAAAAATTATTGGAATCGTCGATAACGATTCTTCCAAACAAGGCAAGCCCTTTGGTAATATGGTTATTCAACCTCCTGATATAATTGCACAGCTTAAACCTCATGGGGTCATTATCGCTTCAATAGCAAGGCAAGATGAAATTTATAAGCAGATACATCCACTCACTGCTAAAGGAATTGCTATTAAGACTATAAGTGACTCAGTATCTTACAAAAACAACAAGGTTCACTAATAATGAAAGAAAAGGTTTTGGCAATCATCACCGCACGGGGGGGATCCAAAGGTCTTCCACAAAAAAACACAAAACCCCTCCAAGGCAAACCTTTAATTGCATATTCCATCACGGCTGCGTTGCACGCAAGGACGTTAGATAAGATTATTGTCTCCACCGATGACGAAACCATTGCAACAATCTCAAAAGATTATGGAGCTGAAGTACCTTTTCTTCGACCAAAACATTTAGCTACTGATACTGCTACAAGCGTATCCGTCCTCCAGCACGCGCTGAGATATCTGGAAGAGAAAGAGAATTACCTGGCAGATATTATCGTGTGTTTGCAACCAACCAGTCCCCTCCGCTCCCCAGAAGACATCGACAAAGCAGTTAGTTTATGCATACGCACAGGTGCTGATTCTGCTGTGTCTCTCTGCCAGGTAAAATACCATCCCTACTGGATGAAGAAAATTGAAGCAGGCAGAGTCTATCCTTTATTAGAAGTGGATGATGAATTATATCCCCGGAGGCAGGATTTACCTCCAGCATACCAGCTCAATGGTGCTATTTATGTCACGAGAAGAAAAGTCTTGCTAGAAGAGAAGAGAATGCTGGGAGCACATACACTGGCGTATGTTATGCCCGGAGAAAGATCTATTGATATAGATACTCCTTTTGATTTCAATCTTGCGGAATTAATGATGAGAGAACAAAATCACCCAACC
>CAYYOQ010000356.1:0-2538 GCA_964473235.1 uncultured Thermodesulfobacteriota bacterium
TCGGGAAACATGGAGGTGAAAGGTTCTGCGTTTGAAAAAGCCATGAGCATTGGTCCTAAATTATTTTTAGTAAATACTGCCGTGCCATAGATTCCATAGGCTTGTGCCTTCTTAATCTCATCAGGGAGGGTGGGATCAGGGTAATTATCGGTTTCAAACAGGCAGAAATGCCCCCGCTGGAGCGCATAAATAAAAGGCGTGTCATCAGCACCTCCTCTGTCGGTGATATCGAGTTCCCCAAAGGTGTCGAGTGCCTTTTTCCATTCTCTTGAGGTAGTGAAGGCAGAGGAAAAAGGTCCTACCGGCAACCAGGCGTTAGCATACATCTTTCTGTTCATCCGGAAACCGGTAGTGTGACGGATGCAATCATAGTTCCAAGGTTTCAGGGCTTCAAGTACCTCTGGCTTATGAAAGGGGGAGAGAAGGATACCACCATACTCTTCCAAGATCTGCTTCAAGACCTTTTCTTCATATTCAATCTGCTTATCTGAGGTGACATTTGCCAGAATGACGTAACAATTCCATGCAGGGAAGAAGCGTTTTTTACACCGATCGATAGTCATCTCCTGGGTCTGGGAGCAGTAGTAGGCAGAGTATACCCCTGTTGCGTTCAAGCCAATGGCGACACCTGAGTGGGCAATCTCCTGCATGGCCTTAACCTGGGTTTCAAAGTCCTTAAATTCCACCCAGTAGAGCTTGTGATTTTTTGGAGGAGAAGGTGGGTTATCATATTTGGGGTCGTGCACATCGATCAAACTGGGCCTTCCTGCGGGAATTTCGGGAAAGGATTGATCGCCAACCCAGGGGTGAAGTTTCACTGTGATTTCAGTGACGATTCCACTCGTGCCAATGGCTGCTCTCTGAAGCCCCAAAAGGTCAGGACCAGGTCCATACTCCCAAAAATCACCTGCCTTGGGGATGCATTTTGAACCAGTGGCGAGGATCTCTCCATCAGGGAGTACCATGGTGACACTGACGATGTTGCGGTTGAAGAGTCCATACTTCAAGTCAGTCTGCCAGAGCCCTGCGAACGCGAATTGGGAGGCGAGTTTACAAAGAGAGGTTGCCAGTGGACTTCCCCCATTCCACAATCCGCGCTTCATGGTTTCAGACTGGAGCTGGGCATAGTCTACGTAGGGTTCCAAGGTAGCACACATGTTTTGGGTGTCAATGTGGAGGATGCTGTTCATCCTCGAAAGGTGAATAATGAGGGTAGGTGAGGGGTTAGTAGGGTTGCAAAAGACTTGACCATTGGTAAAGGGAATAAAAGGGATCTGGTAGCGGTTGCAGATTTTTACTATGGCCTGAATCTCGTTGGTCGATGCGGGGAGCACCACACATGCCGGAAGCACGGTGGCGTCCTTTTCATGCTTTCTCACAAAGCTTCTCGCCTCAATGGAGAGCTTGCTGTAGGTTTCCACTACCGAGCGCTGCTCATATATCCATTGCTCCCCCACCACATTTTTAAGTGCGTTATAGACTTCACGGGGTAACTTTTTCTGAATGACTTTCTGCTTAATGCTGCTCATCATATACTCCTACATTTTTTTGTTACTCACTAGGGTTCAAGGGTTCGAAGATTCAAGGTTTCAGGTGTGGGTATTTCACTTGGCTAGACCCCTTGAACCCTTCTCCTCATTCTATTCCAAGGACCTTTATGAGAAGTTCAGTGAGGTCGTAGAGTTCTATACCATCATCCATTTTAGTGAGTGCCTCGCCCATATTCTGCTCGCAGAAGGGACATTGAGTAACGAGAGCTTGGGCACCTGTTTTTTTTGCCTCTTGGATTCTTTTCATTGCCGTCTTTTGGGAAAAATCGATGAAGGCAGTCCTTGCCCCCCCGCCCCCACCGCAACACCAGGATTGATCCTTTATCCGCTCCATTTCTACCACCTCCACGCCTGGAATAGCCTTTAAGATATTCCGTGGCGCTTCATAAATGCCGCAGTGCCTACCCAAATGACAGGGATCATGCCAGGTCACCCTCATCTTTAGTTCTCTTGTTATTTTAAGCCTTCCCTCTTGAATGAGCTTATCGATGTATTCAGCGGTGTGATACACCTTTGCCTTAAGCTCAGCGATTCCGGGAATTTCCTTGTAGTCATGGGTAATAGCTCGGTAGCATCCGGGGCAGAAAGTGACAATCTCCTGTATCCCACTCTCATTTAAAAGCTCTGTATTCCGTTTCGCAAGCGCCATATATGTTTCCCGATCACCAATGCGTGCAACCGGGCTGCCACAACATACCTCGTTTTTACCGAGCATGCCCAGGTCTACCCCTGCGTGAATCAGAATGGTGGCGGTATTCTGTGCCACATGCCACAAGGTATTATCGAATGCGGAGGTGCAGCCAACGAAGAAGAGCATTTCTGCCCTTTCTTTATTCACGTCCTTTATGGCAATTTTCCGTGCCCAGCGGTCCCTTTGGGTCCGTGGTTGCATCCAAGGGTTATCGTAGTTTCTGACACTTTTAATAAGGGTCCTGTGCTCCGGCATGGGACCAATCCCCTCCTTCACCAGTTGCGCGCGCAGGGTTTC
>CAYYOQ010000357.1:0-2523 GCA_964473235.1 uncultured Thermodesulfobacteriota bacterium
CCGTTCAGGACTTAAAAGAAGAAGAGAAAAAAGAAGAGGCTACAAAGGCAGAGGAAACAAAAAGCGAACCCAAGAAGCAAGAAGCCCTCACCCCATCTCAACCGGCACCCCCCACCTCCTAGAAGAGAACGAACCACCAAGGGTAAACACTCAGCTGCTCTAAAAAACCATGAAGCAAGAAAAGGTATATTTTTCTAGTGCGGCAGGAAAGCTGGTGGGTATCATCCACCACCCTGACCAGCGAAGTTCTCGGTGTGTTATTGCCTGCCACGGTCTTTTCAGTAACAAGGAAAGTGATAAGTTTATCACTCTGGGAGAACAGTATGCCAGGGAGGGGTTTATCCTTCTAAGATTCGACTTTAGGGGATGCGGAGAGAGCGCAGGAAAAATTGAAGATACTACCCTCACCGGGAGGAGAGAAGATCTCGAGGCCGCCCTCTCCTTCATGAGAAACTTCGCACCTCAGGTTGCCTCCAGCATCGGTCTTTTAGGAAGTAGCATGGGTGGATATATTGCGCTTCTCGTCGCTGCCTCCCATCCCATGATAAAAGCAGTCGTCACTTGGGCAACACCATTCAGCTTTGAGGGGTTAAGAGAAACATTAGCAAAAAGTGCTTCACCCCAGCTCAAGGAAGATTTTTATCAGGATGAACACCTGTATGATGCGGCGCGTTTCGTTCCCAAGGTAACCAATCTCCTGCTAATCCATGGAGACTGTGATGAGACGGTGCCGCTAGCACACGCGGAAAAGCTGTACCGGAGCGCACAAGAACCTAAAGAGTTACAGGTGGTGGAGGGCGCAGATCATACCTTTAGCAACGTAACCCTTCGTGCAAAAGCTACCACGTATAGTCTGAACTGGTGTAAAAAATATCTTCTCCCTTTTTCATAGGCTTCTTTACACGCATCGATACGGTGGGAAGCCTGCCCGAGCAACAGGCTTCATCATTGAGATAGTCCGCTCAGGTTTAAAGAGTGCAATCTTTTGTGCTAACGCCGGTCTCTCACTTTTGATCTGCTCCATATGGGGTTGGATCCCCTGCATGAGACGAACGTAAAGTTTGAAGGGATTTAAGGTCCAGGGTAGTTTCTGAGTCACCACCCGGTGAAGATAGTTGTGCTCATCTTCAGTAAAAAGGCGATTAAACACCGGATAGCAGAGGAACTCCCTGTAGTCATGGCTTTCTGCCCAATGACGCTTCCACCAGTCGATGTACTCGATCACCCCTTCTCTATTAATCTTACCCGTATGGAGCGCGTAGCAGACCGCATTGGCAGCCTTATGGCCCGAGAGCAGTGCCCCGGTGTTTTCCGCCTCGGCAAACCAGCAGCTATCTCCCACAAACAGGATATTATTGCTAAACGGCTCTCTGGCAGGACTCCAGTTGCTGGTGATGGCACACCGGGTATGGGTTACCTCCACCTTCTGAAACCATGAGCTGAAAGGACTCTTATTGACGAGAAATTCAAACCGCTCCTGGCTCACGATATACAACCAGTACTCATCGTTTCGGTACACGCTGGGAAGCATCGAAAACTGAACGGTCCCCAGCCCCCCGTGGTCATAGCAGATACCCAGGCAGATTATTTCAGACCGCTCGAACTTCACGCCAGTAATGTAGTAGCTCACCGCCCTGGAAGTGTGGAGAAAAATTCGATCTCGATTCAGGCCACACAATCTCGCCAACCGGGAGTTTACCCCATCAGCAGCAATACAGAAAGTTCCCACAAACCGCTCACCACTGTTCGTTCTCACCTCAACACCTTCGGAGGTGTTACGGGCATCAACCACATTGCGCTCGAGGAAATAATTAACCCCGGCCTTGAGGCCTTCTTCAAAAAGACCTCCGAGCAGTGCCACCTTATCAAACACCACCGCAGGGATCCCCCGGCCAGACTGATTCGCCTCGTAGTCACCTATTTCAATCCGGTCCTTGGCGTTGGGGGCAATAAAGTGAAGCGCGTAGAACTCCCGATAGTCACCCCGGTAGTTAACAGAAAAGTTATTTACCGGAAAGACCCACTTCTTTTGGTCACGAGAAAAGTACATCCACTCATTATAAAAGGAATCCATATTCATGAGAAACATCTGCGCACACGAGCGATAGATCCTGTGAGGATACGTTTTTCTTTCAAGCAGGGCTACCTTAAGCCCATTTTCAGCCGCTGTTTTAGCAGCCTCTAATCCTGAGGTGCCTCCCCCCACCACGATGAGGTCATACTTTTTTGCCATTGTGCTACTCCTCTTATGCAATATTCCTATGGTACATCACCTCAACATGAGTCGAAGTAATCTGTAAGAGCAATTCCCATTACATGGGTCATATTTAAAGGGTTCGAGGGGTCAAGAATGCGAGTGGTCAAGTGAAAGATAAAAATAGCAATAGTCAAAAAAAACATAAGTTAGAACATCAACTTACAATCAAACACTTGAACCCTAGAATCCTTGAACCCTTGTTCCCTCTCTTTTAAGTAAACACCATGCTGGCAAAGGTGACCACCGAACTTCCATTAGGCTCGAGC
>CAYYOQ010000358.1:0-2510 GCA_964473235.1 uncultured Thermodesulfobacteriota bacterium
ATCGATTGCCAAAAAGAAGCTGAGCGAGTTCAACACTTCATCAGAGAACAGGTGTTCACTCATTTTAAGTGCAAAGGCGCTGTAGTTGGATTAAGCGGAGGGATCGACTCTGCCTTGGTGAGTACACTATGTGTCAATGCGCTTGGAAAAGAAAAAGTTCTAGGGTTGATTCTTCCTGAAAAGGAATCAAATCCCATAAGTAGAGTCTATGCCCATGAACATGCCGGGCGTTTAGGAATTCCATTAGAAGAAATTGATATTACTCCTCATATTGAAGCGCTTGGTACGTATCGTGCCCGTAATGAGGTACTACAAAGACTCTTTCCTGATTTTGACGACTCCTATAAATTTCATATCACACTTCCCCAAAATCTATTGGAAAAAGACCGTATCAGCTACCACATCATTACCATTCAATCTCCCAATAATGAAACCACAAGCAAACGACTCTCTTCAAATGAGTGGCACGAAATTTCATCAGCACAGAATACCAAGCAACGCATCAGAATGATAAATCTCTATCGAGTCGCTGAAAAGCACAACTATCTGGTTGCGGGTACCACCAACAAATCAGAGGTAGCTCAGGGGTTCTACGTAAAACACGGTGATGGAGGTGTCGATATCGAGCCTATCGCACATCTTTATAAAATGCAGGTATATCAATTATCAAAATACCTGGGCGTGACTGATGAGATTATAAATCGACCTCCCAGTCCTGATACCTACAGCTTGCCCGTCACCGATGAGCAATTTTACTACTGCATGCCTTATGAGCTCGCAGACCTCCTGCTCTATGCCTATGAGCGCCACATCCCAGAAGATCAGGTAGCTGAGACGCTCCAGCTCTCAGTCGAACAGATACGAAGAGCCTTTAAAGATTTCAAAGCGAAGGAGAACGCCACCTGGCACTTACGCGAACTCCCCCCCACGTTAAAAGCAGGGGACAGGGTTTAGGGTTTAGGGTTCAGGAAACAGGGAACATTAAAAACAGATGGTTACATCTAACAATCTAAAAAGTTATAAAGATTTAATTGCGTACCAAAAGGCATATGCATTAGCATTGAAAATATATAACGCAACCGAAAACTTTCCTAAAGCTGAGCAGTATGGGTTAGTTCAACAGATGCGAAGAGCATCGGTATCAATACCCTCAAATATTGCTGAAGGATACAGGAGGAAAAACCGAAAAGAATATATCCAGTTCTTGAATATTGCGTATGGATCGTCCGGAGAGTTAGACACTCAGATGTCCCTTGCTCATGATTTGGGCATGTTACAAGAAGACGATTTTATTGTTGTTCAAAGATTAACTGAGGAAGTATCAAAATTACTCTTTAACCTAATTAAATCACTGAAACAATAAGCATTCATATTATTTTGACCCTGTACCCTAGATTTGGTTTTTGTGACCCTGTACCCTGGTAAGTCAACTGTCAACTGATAACTGGCAACTGTATGTAGACCGTTTTCTTGGAAACTTGACGAAGAGCCTGAATTACATTACTATAGGGCTATCGAACCTAGTAGTATGAGAAGCAATACCATTTTTCTAAAGGAGGGTTGCAGGTGGAAAGAATAGTCATTGATAAGAATATAAGAAATGGTAAACCAGTTATAAGGGGTACGAGAGTTCCTGTAGACATCATCCTTGGATCATTGGCCGGTGGCATGTCTTATCAGGAAGTGTGCGAGGACTATGAAATAACTGAGGATGACATAAAGGCAGCCATAGAATATGCAACTAAACTGGTGGCTAACGAAGAAATTCATATCCTAGAGGCAATATAGTGTTCAAGTTTCTGGTAGACGAAGATATGCCCCGCCCTACCACAGGTTTACTCCGATCTCTCGACATCGATGCTATTGATGCAAGAGATGTTGGATTGAAAGGAGCAACCGATGCAAAGATCTTTGAGTATGCTCAGCAAGAAGGAATGATAATTATAACAAGAGATAGGGAATTCGGTAACATTTTAAAGTACCCTTTGGGAAGTCATTGTGGAATAATTGTGGCAAGATTTCCCTATACTTTTGTTCGATGTCAAATCTTAGACACTATTAGGAAGTTTTTTGTCGATGTAGAAAAGAGCAAATTACCAAATAACTTGACTATCCTGGAGGTCGGAAAGTACAGAATCAGAACAGCTTGAAGTTGTATTTTTGTTAATTGTTCTTTCATCCTTCATCATGCATCATTTTCTTCGTGCTCTTCGTGGTTGCAATCCTGTATTCTTTTGGTCATTTGTTATTTGAATTTTGATATTGTTTAGGATTGATCATTCGCCTTGCAGGCTTGCTAGCGTGCACGCTTGCCAGCTTCCTGTGATTTAGAATTTCGCCTGCCCAGTTAAACAAGTTTGTTTCGTTTAACTCAGGGGATTTCGGATTTATCTTCTATCATGCATCGTGCATCATGTAGCTTTTTCTGTGGATTGACAACCGTCAACTGACAACTGTAAACCGTAAACTGGTTTTCCTATGAAACTCTGTACCCAATGGATTCTCCCTGA
>CAYYOQ010000359.1:0-2507 GCA_964473235.1 uncultured Thermodesulfobacteriota bacterium
GAGCTGATTTAATACCTGGAGATAATCTACTACCTTTTCCATCAAACACCCTTACTTTCCACAACACTATCGCGCTACCAAGGCAACTCAAAAAACTAGCTAAAAATATTTGAAATTTTCCCTCGCCCCATCCCTCTCCCTGGCCGGGCAGGTCCATGGGGAGAGGGGAAGGGTGAGGGGGCAAAAATTGTGAGAAGAAAATTCTCGGATGTGAACATGCAAGAATAGTCGTAATAGCTTAAAAACTACATAAATTCTTAAGAGTTGTCAATGAGGAATTGTTGCGCAGCATTCCCGCTCACCGTTTCCCAGAGCTGCACTCACCACTTTTGCGTATGACAGAGCGAACCTTACTTTCAATAGAGATGGGCTTGTCACGACGGTCATCAATCTTGATGGTGGTATACACCCTGCCCATCCCCTTGAGAAATGGAACCTCATGCATGGTGAGCACACAGTTCATCACCTCGTGCAGGTCTCCCTCGATAATAGTCCCCATCGCCGTTAAGGTATAGTGTAATCCAGATCGCTTGAGTGGCTCCAATACTGATGCTACCTGCTCACTAAGGCTGGTGGAAGACAACCCCAAAGGAACTATACTCACCTCAACTATTGCCATATCGTTCCCCCTTTCTATCTTACCCTCCTATTGTTTCCAGTGTGTTCACTACCTCCGGTACATGGGTATAGGCAGGTCCTCCTGCCATCACTACCGCGACTGATGCAGCTTCCATAATCTCCTCCTTGGTGGCTCCCGCTCCATGGGCTGCGCGGGTGTGTAATTGGATACAGGGTATACAGTGGACTGCAACGGCAATTCCCAAGGCAATCAATTCCTTCTCCTTTTCCCCCAAAACGCCACTCTTCATCACCTGATCGTGGAGGGATCCGAATCCCTTGACCATCTGAGGAGAAGAGAGCGACATCTTCTGCACTGAGTGGGTAAAGTCTTTAAAAAAATTTTGTATTTCATGCTCCATAGCGTAGTACCTCCTTTCTTCGAACAGAGAGATTAACAAGTATATCTGATAAACTCCGCACACCTTCCTTGCGGGCAGATAAGCTGAACGGGAGAAGTCTCTTTGAGGAAAGTTAGTATCTAAGGAGGGGTGGATATATAGTAGAGAGTAAGCCTGTTGTGCAACACTTTTTCCAGTATTTTAACGACGCTCGTGCTCGTTTCCTCCATGAAAAAGTCGAGGAGAGAAAACCGTTTCTTTTCAGCATAGACAACCTTCGGCTCCCCTTGTATTCCTACCATCCCACCAGCCAGAGCTATTGCATCCTGTAAATTGCCTATGCTATCAACCAAACCGAGCTTGAGTGCTTGTACGCCGGTGAATATCCTGCCATCAGCAATCTTTAAGACCTCTTCAGGTGGCAGTCCTCTCCCCTCCGCCACCGCATCAATAAATTGGTGATAAATATCATCAGAAAATTCCTGCAGCAGTGTCTCCTCTTCCTCCGTCATCTCTCTGGTCATGGAACCGATATCTTTATACTTGCCGCTTTTAATAATCTTGCTTCTCAACCCCACCTTCTTTAAGAGCTCTTCAATATTGGCCAACTGGAGGATTACCCCGATGCTCCCCACCAGTGTTCCAGGGTTGGCAACAATCTTGTCAGCAGCACAGGCAACGTAGTAACCCCCCGATGCAGCAATAGACTCCATGGAGACTATAACCTTTTTTTCCTTACAGGTCCTCTTTACCTCCTGGTATATCTCCTGAGAAGGTGCAACCATTCCTCCCTCAGAATTAATCCGCAGGATAATAGCCTTTACACTCTTGCTCTTTCTAAACTTTACTATTCTCTCTATGGTGGGTTCTGCCTCTACAATAGTTCCCTCGATCTCCACTACCCCAACCTTATCCCCACCCACCATATAAGAATACTGGTCACCAAAGTGGCTGAGGCTAAACACCAGCACAAAGAACACAACACAGATGACAACCAAAATCAGAAAGGCTGCGAGGATGGGATGCTTTCTCATAATATCTCTACCGCCTGGTCATACTGTCAGTTTTTCTTAGAACAGCTTCTCATTATATCACTTTACCGGGGTAGCCGTGTGGTGGAACGGGGATAGTGCTTACTCCTCTTTCGACTCAGAACTCGTTTCTTCTAAAGTGGTTGCATCCTCTCCCAGGGAGTGCGTTTCGTTTCCACTGGGTTCTTCAGCGGGGGCATTTTTCGCTTCTAACTTTTCTTGCAACGTTTCACCTAAGGTAGAAGAGGGTGCCTCTTGACTCCCCATATAGTCTTCAAGTTCTTTTCTCTCTGCTCCCTCTTTGAGCTGTTTTACACTGAGGCTCACCTTCCGTCCTCTTCTATCAATATTGGTAATCACTGCTACGCTGGTGTCTCCCAATTTATAATCTTCCAATTTAGTATCACCCAGCTCAGAGACGTGGATGAGGCCCTCAATTCCCTCTCTTAGTTCGAGGAATACACCAAAGCTGATAACATTGGTGATGGTTCCGGTAATCGTCTGCCCCTTCTGATAG
>CAYYOQ010000360.1:0-2504 GCA_964473235.1 uncultured Thermodesulfobacteriota bacterium
TGAATTTGCATGAGATTTCTCAGTCGCTTCGCTCCTTCGAAATGACAGCCGATGTGGTGTGTGAGGGTTTTCGTTTAGCCATTAGATAAGAGCAGTACTAAAGTACCTCTCTACCCGGTCAGGAAGTATCGTTACCACTTTGTTCCTTCCGTTATCCATGTGAAGCGCTACAAACACATTGGCGCCGGAAGAGGTTCCTACAAGCAATCCTTCTTCCTGAGAGAGTCTTCTGGTAGTTTCAATAGCCTCTTCATCAGAAACGGTAAATACCATATCGACCATGTTTACATCAAGCACATCGGGGATAAAACCGTCACCAATCCCCTGAATCTGGTGGAGCCCTGGTTCTCTTCCTAAAAGCGCAGCGCTATTTTTGGGTTCCACCGCGACGATTTTAACACTAGACCTTTTCTCCTTTAAAAACTTACCAATTCCCTGGAGTGTTCCACCACTTCCTACTCCTGCAACAAAAATATCTATCTCTCCATTCATATCCTGCCAGATCTCAGGGGCGGTTTGGCGATAGTGAATCTCTGGATTGTGGGGATTGCTGAATTGATTGGCAACAAAATATTTGTCCGGTTCATCCTGGATAATTTCCTTCAGCTTGTTTAAACATTCTGGCAGACTTCCCTCAGCAGAAGTGAAAATAAGTTCTCCCCCAAAAGCCCTAATAATCTTTTTTCGCTCCTCACTCATATTCTCTGGCATCAGGCAGATTACCCGGTATCCTTTCTGTATACCCACTAGGCTCAATCCAATGCCTGTATTCCCAGAGGTAGCTTCAATGATACTCATGCCGGGTTTTAGTTTTCCTTCTTTCTCCGCTGACTCAATGATATGTTTGGCAACCCGGTCTTTAATGCTTCCACCGGGGTTAAGAAACTCAGCCTTGCCAAATACGTTTCCCGAAGACATCTTTTTTAACCGGATGAGAGGGGTGCCGCCAATTGATTCTAACACAGAATTCATAAGCATAACTATCTCCTTTCGGGGTAATGGACATTTTCATAAATAAGCAGCTTAATGAATTAGCTAAATGGTGCTGAAAAGTCAAGTAGTACTAATGCATCGTCTCCCGATATATTTTCGGTAGTCGCTGATAATTCTAAAGCTTTTTCTGAACGTCGCTGAGGGCTTTGTTCTCTAGGTAGTTGAATGCATAAGCTTTTCATATACTCCTTCTATTTCTTGTATTCTCCGATCCCAATTGAAGACATTAGCTGCGTCCCTCTTGGCATTATCTCCCAACCGTTGAGCTAATGGAGGGTCTCCGATTAATTGCAGGATACCTTGAGCAAACCTTTGAGTATCACCATTGCTCACCACTAAGCCATTGTGAAGATGGGTGATGCCCTTGGCTGAACCCTCAGAGGCTACTATGGCTTTCCCCGCTGCCATGTAATTTAAGAGTTTAATAGGAAATCCTGACCAGGAGGTGCGGGGGCATACTGCGATCTCACTTGCTGCAAGAATTTCCTGAACTTGATTAAAGTTCAGGTTAGTAAAGAAGGAAAGGTAGCGCTCAATGCCCATATCTTGGGCGAGTGTCTGATAGTAGCCGCACTCTGAATTTGTTGCCACAAGCAGGGTCACCTCTGATTGAGAGGAGGCTACTATCTTTATAGCTTGAAAGAGGAGCTCAATATTTTGATAACCGTCCAGGTTGCCTGTGTAGATGATGAGGTGTTTCAACCCCAAATGGTATTTAGTTCGTACCAGGTTGGAATCAGGTACCTCACAGGTAGGATAGTTGATACCAGGCGGGATGAATTTAATTTTATCTGGTGGTATCCCTTTGCCCTGGAGGAAATTGGCGGATTCTTCTGACACGGTGATGCAAAAATCACCTCTTCTGGGGATAAGGGTGTCAATAAAGTATGCCAGCAACTGGGCTAATCGCTTGGAAAAACGTGAGCGAAAGTAGGTGGGGAGTTCATCACTCAACACGTTATGGCTATTAAAGATGACCGGTTTCCCGGTTACGCTTCTTACTACGAGGGCTGCGCACAGGGCTTCGTAGTTGTGGGCGTGAATGATGTCGATTTCTTCTCGTTTGACGACCCGCCATAATTTGATGGTGAGCATAAAGTCTAAAAGAAGTTTTTGCAGGGAGGGACCTGACCTCAGGCGGGAGTAGCGGGTGATATGGGGAATGCGGTGAATGGTGAAATTAAACTCTTCATGGTAGGCACCAAAGTGGTAACATACCAGGTGTACCTGATGCCCTCTCTCTGCCAGGGCATGAGCCATCTGCTGCATATAGATCTGTGATCCCTGGGCAACCGGGAAGGGGCAGGCAGCAACCATAGCAATCTTGAGTTTTTTGTCCATAGCCGACAATGTAGTACTTCAGGCTGGCAAGCTCGCAGGCCTGCAAGCTTGCACGCTGAAAACCTTGCAAGCCAATATAACCCTCACCCCAAGCATTCGTAAATCGTAGATAGCAATGAGTAGAAAATCCCTGAATTCAGCATCTATAGTGAGCAACTTTAATAAATTGA
>CAYYOQ010000361.1:0-2484 GCA_964473235.1 uncultured Thermodesulfobacteriota bacterium
ATCAACACCTCCTCTCGTCTTAACGCAAGCTTTGCCCCCGGGATGCCTGCGAAAGGCTCTATCGCCTTTTTCTCTCAGTCTGGAGCCCTCTGCATCGCAATTCTTGACTGGGCACCAGGAGAAGGTTTGGGGTTTTCTCAGTTCATCAGCCTAGGAAACAAAGCTGACTTAAGTGAGGTAGATTTTTTAAGCTACCTCGCCACTGATGAGTCAACTAAAGTCATCTTAGGATACCTAGAAGGTATCAGCGATGGCACAACCTTTATTCAGATCGCCCGGGACACTTCTAAAAAAAAGCCGGTAATTATTACTAAAGCTGGTGGGACCGCAGCAGGTGCGAAGGCTGCCTCCTCGCACACCGGGAGTCTCGCTGGTGCTGAGCGATCAATAAGGGCTGCCTTTCATCAGGCCGGTATCATCCGTGCCTACACGGTAAGTGAACTCTTTGACTACGCCTGTGCCTTTGCCTCGCAGCCCATTGCTCAAGGCACTCATATTGCCATCCTCACCAACTCCGGCGGTCCAGGGATCATGGCAGCAGATGCCCTCGAACGATATAACCTCACCCTTGCTTCATTTTCCACCGAAACCCAGGAAAAACTTCGAGCGCTCCTTCCCCCGATCGCTTCTATATATAACCCGGTAGACATGACGGGGGATGCCGGTCCGGACCGTTACTATGAAAGCCTTAATTGTATACTCAGCGATCCCCAGGTTGATGGGGTGCTGGTCATTCTCGCCCCCACCGCACTGGTGGACATAGAGGCAACCGCACAAAAAATTGCGCTGCTCGCCTCAAAGAGCATAAAACCCGTATTCACTTCATTCATGGGAAAAGTAAGTGTTGCAGGAGCCATCAGCATACTATGCGAACATAGTATACCCAATTACCACTATCCTGAGGATGCGATAAAAGTATTTCGCGTAATGTATGAGTATCACCGGTGGCGCACTGCACCTGCCCCCTCCTACCACACCTTCAAAACCAAAAAGAAAAAGGTTAACACCATTTTTGCCCACGCCAGGGCAAAGAAGGTACTCGCCCTTGGTGAAGTGCAGGCACGGGAAGTAATTTCCTCGTACGGCTTTACCACCCCCAAAAGCATTCTCGCCCTGACTTCCAGAGAAGCGATCGCCGCTGCACAAGAGATCGGGTACCCACTGGTGATGAAGATCGCTTCCCCCGAGATCCTTCATAAAACTGATGTAGGTGGGGTGAGGGTAGGTATCGAAAACAAAAATCAGGTTGAAGAAGCATTTTTTGAAATCACCTCTCAGGCACGGCGCTACTTTCCCCGCGCTACTATCCTGGGCGTGGTCATACAAGAGATGGTGAGCAGTGGAAAGGAGGTTATTCTTGGTGCACGCAGAGACCCCCAGTTTGGTCCCCTCATTATGTTTGGGCTTGGTGGTATTTACGTCGAAGTGCTGCAAGATGTTTCCTTTCGTCTCGCTCCCCTGAGCATAGAAGACGCCGATCAAATGCTAAGAGAAATCAAATCATTTCCCCTGCTGCGTGGGGTACGGGGAGAACGCCCCGCCGACTTACACGCACTGAGAACATGCCTTCTCCGTATATCTCAATTGGTAACTGATTTCCCAGAGATCCTTGAAATAGACATCAATCCCCTGATAGTAAAAGGGGAAGGCGCAGTGGCAGTAGACGCACGAATCTCTTTAGAGGAGGGTTAACCTATGCTACCTTTACTCATCGAATCAACAGATAGCTATGCGGGTAAAAGTTTAGTGTGCTTAGGTCTTGGTCTTAAATTTCAAAAGGATGGATTCAAGATTGCCTACTTTAAACCTCTGGGAAGGGCACCTCTTCGAATAGGAAAGGTCACCACTGATGAAGATGCAGTATTTATCCAGGAGGCCCTTCACCTCGATGAACCCCTCGAACTCCTCTGCCCCATCGTGGTAACTCAAGACCTCATCATCGATGCCTATGACGGTAAGGTAAAAGGGCTTGAGAAAAACATTGTGGATGCCTATCACCGCGTATCACGGGGTAAGGATCTTGTGCTTATCGGGGGTGGCGGGAGTCTGCATGAGGGTACACTGTTTGGCCTGTCGAGCTTAACCCTTGCCCGTCATTTCAAAGCCAAGGTGATACTGATAGATAGCGCAGAGCATGAAGTACACATAGACTGCATCCTGAGGGCCAAAGAAGGATTAAAAGAAGACCTCATCGGCATTGTGCTCAACCGCATTCCAGATGAGAGAGTTGATTTTATCACTAACCGGATTATCCCTTTCCTCAAGCGGAGAGACATTGATGTCTTGGGAACCATCCCGCACGATCCCCTGCTTAACTCGGTAAGCGTGAGAGAGCTGCAGCACATTTTAAACGGCCAATTTCTCTGTGGTGAGGAATATGATACCGACCTTATTGAAAAATTCTTTATTGGCTCCATGAATGTAGATAAGGCAATGAACTACTTCAAAAAATTTAAACATAAGGCAGTGATCGTAGGGGGTGAT
>CAYYOQ010000362.1:0-2473 GCA_964473235.1 uncultured Thermodesulfobacteriota bacterium
TACCTGATCAAATACTACCGCATCGATTCTTTCCTTGCGCAGTACTTTAAGAGCAAGAGAGACTGGTTCGCTGTCTTTCAAATAGGGGTCGGTTACCACCATTAACCGTCGTGCACCCAACGCCCTCATGTCGTATCCCACCTCTCGTGTAGCTCCTGCTCCGAATTTGATTCTTGATGTCTCTGCGGTAAAGATGGTTTCAAAGGTCATGAGCTTTTTGTCCCATTCCTTTAAGAGTTGGTAATACTGTTTCTTAAGAGCTGTTGATTCACCTCACCTGTGATGCATCACTAGTGAGGAGAGTGCAGTGAAGATTAATCTATTGGGTTAAATGATTAGGGTGTTTCATCCACCTTTATTGGATTGGGGGGATTAGCAACATTCTTGGGATCTAGAGCTTTCTTGATCTTTTTCAGCAATTCGTGATAATTGCCATATACCGGTCCCAAGAGGTGATGGGTTTCTGCTATCTGCAATCCAGTATATGTCTTATCGTGCAGCGCAGCGTTTAAGCCTGAGAGGGCAAGCTCCATCGCCTGCTTCATATCACTCTCGGTTTGTTCCGGTAAGATCAGGCACTCTGCATCCCCTTGCCAACCAAAATCATAGGTGCATATCCAGTCATGTTCAGCGTCATTTATGAAATCAAAATTTTTTTTGATCTCATCTGCTCGCTTTGCCACCTTCACCGCATGATCAATCGAATCAAAACCAACCATAGCTATCATATGAGTTCCCGCAGGGCGCATGATCCTCCCGGAACCACCACATTGAAACCACTCTCCGACCCAGGCTGGATCTGCCATTTTGTACAATCTATCTGATGGTGGAATATCTTCTCCTTTTGTCTTTTTAATAATGAGCTGTAATACCTTTTCTTCGTACTCCAGCTGCCTTGTGGAGGAAAAACCTACTAACCACACTGCAATAACATTTCTTGCTGCCTTCTGAAGGTAACCGTTTTCCCACCCTTTCCAAAACTCCTCCTTCGATCTGGCAGAGAACCACTGGAACCAGGAAGAGGGAAACCTTTGTAATACCGCTCCTATCTCAGCTTCCGCAATGGCATATAGTGCCTCAATGAGCTCTGCAAGCGATGGGTACCTGAGTAAGTGAAACCGGAACCTATCAGCTGGAAGGGTGGTCTCAAAATTGGGGGCGACACCAGTGACTGGAAATGAGGTGGGTCCGGGCCAGGGCATAAGTTTAACTCCAAGGCTAGTGATAATACCAAGACCCCCGGAGACGCCAAAGAATCCCCTGATAAGGCCTCGTAAGTCAGGGCCCGGGCCACCAGGATAAAAGTAGCCAGCCCCCTCAGTAGACAGAGAACCTGTTTTCATAATCTCACCAGTTGGCAGCACCCACTCCATAGAGAGGAGTGCTCGATTATAACCGAGTCGATAGGAGAGCCCACCCACATTAAAAAATATGGTATTGGCCACCACCGAACAGGGACTGCCACCCCAGGTACTGTTACAGATAAGACCTCTCTTCATACATTCTGCCTGAAGCTGTCCATGGGTTACGCCGGGCTCCACCACCGCATACATATTCCTTTCATCTATGGTGAGTATTCTATTCATCTTTTTAAAGTCTATGATCACGGTGTGGTCTTGTCGGGGCACATCCCAGTTGTAATTTCCCATAGGGATATAGGCAAATGTGTATCTGTTAGCGAGTTTCACTATGGCCTGAACATCACTTATGGATTCAGGTAACACCACCGCATCCGGTTTCTTTCTTCCTAAGATACCGGGTGGAAAAGGCTGTTTAGAATAGGCCTGGAGGACTCCGAGATGCTCACTTACCTTGTGAGATCCTACAGCACATGCTATCTCTTTAAATACATGTGGGGGAAGCGCCATGTTGTTTCCTTATTTAGAGTGCGCGGTTAATGAGATCTAATACGCTATAAAGTTTCATCTTCCTATGGTCGTGGACAATAGCCTTTCTTAAATTTAACTCGCACCAGGGGCACGAGGTGACCAAGGCTTCAGCCCCGGTGGCTACCGCCTCTTCTACCCTCTCTTGAGCGGTGGCGAGGGAAAAATCAGGATAGGTGTCGTTAACCCCTCCACCCGCACCGCAGCAAAAACTGTATTCCTTGCTTCTCTCCATCTCCACTAATTTCATTCCTTTGATACTACTCAAGATGGTTCGTGGGGCTTCATAGACTCCATAGGTTCCCTGCCGTAGCTCTTTAGTGGGAGGATTATATCGCCCATATTTGACTCGTTTTCCCTTCCATGCGTGGTAAGGTTCGCTGAGCCTTCCTAAATGGCAGGGGTCGTGGTAGGTAACCCGGAAAGGTACCTTTCTGGTCAGATTTAAGCTCCTCTGCGTGAGAAGTTGTGCTAAGAATTCTGTGATATGCAGTACCTCACATTTCATTTCTGCTCCATATCGTGGGTAATCTACTTTAAAAGTACTGTAGCAGATGGCGCAAGAGGTAATGATCTTCTTAACTCCC
>CAYYOQ010000363.1:0-2384 GCA_964473235.1 uncultured Thermodesulfobacteriota bacterium
ACCTTAATAAAACACTTATTAATTCAATGGTTTATAATATTGAACAGGCTCAAATAGCAGTCCTCTCCACATTTATTGTAGGAGTGCAGTACCCATCCTACTCCTCTGAAGGTATGGGTAATGATACAAAATTAACCCAGCGTTGTCAAAAAAATTTCGACATTAGCCTACACGACGTGGAAACATTACCGATTTTTCACATGCAGCAAGTACGCTAACAGGGATGGGGGGGAAGTTATAAGGTGGGGGGGTTACCCATTTCCACGGGTGAGTTGAATCTTTTTCATCTTCTCAACTAAGGTTGTTCTTTTGAGCTGGAGTAATTTTGCTGCTCTATTCTTGACCCAATTAGTCTTATTGAGAGCGCGAAGAATCAGTTCTCTTTCGAACTCACTTACCGCCGTATTAAATGAAATTCCACTATCAGGAATATCCATAGAAGGTAACAAATCGGTAATCCCCGATCCCAACAATTTTTCAGGTAGATCTTCCAGATCAATCATCCCCTCTCCCTTTAAACTGATAAGACGTTCGATACTATTTTCTAACTCCCTCACATTCCCGGGCCAGTGGTAACGAATAAAACACGTGAGCACTTCTGGAGATACCCCATCGATACTTTTTCTCTTTCCCTTATTAAACTTTTCTAAAAAATGGTTGATCAAGAGAGCAATATCAGACCTTCTCTCTCTTAAGGGCGGAAGTGTGATAGGAATTACATTCAACCGGTAGTAGAGATCTTCCCTGAAGGTACCTTGCGTTACCGCCTTCTCTAAATCTTTATGGGTAGCAGCAATAACCCTGATGTCCACCTTAATCGATTTCACACCACCCACTCGTTCAAACTCATGTTCTTGTAACACCCTTAAGATCTTTACCTGCAAGGCAGGACTCATATCCCCGATCTCATCTAAAAAAATGGTACCTCCATCGGCCAATTCAAATCTCCCTATCCTTGTTTTTAATGCCCCAGTGAATGCCCCTTTTTCATAACCAAAAAGTTCGCTCTCAAGGAGATCCTCAGGAATAGCACCGCAATTGACCGGCACCATCGGTTCATTCCTTCGATCACTATTATAGTGAATTGCTCTAGCCACCAGCTCTTTTCCTGTTCCGCTCTCTCCCCTAATGAGGACCGTACTGTTGGTGGGGGCTATTTTTTCAATGAAACGGAAAACCTGCTGCATGTTGTCGCTATCACCAATGAGGTTTTTAAATTTATATTTAGTCTTCAACTGCTTGTGAAGAAGTACATTCTCAACCTGAAGCCTCTGATAATCCAAGGCCCTTTGAACCACCAGTATGATTTCCTCTGCCTTTATGGGCTTAGTGATATAATCATAGGCTCCCAATCTCATGGCTCTCACCGCAGTATTTACCGTACCATACCCTGTACAAACAATCACCATGATGCGAGGATCAACCTTTTTGGCCTCCTCCAACACTTGTAGTCCATCCCCTCTCGGCATCTTCAGGTCTGTGATTACCAGATCAATATCATATTCTTCAACCTTCGCAATGGCTTCTTCCCCATTTTCAGCACCATACATCTCATAACCAGCTTCGGCAAGTAGATCGATCATGGTATCCCTTGTCGACTTTTCGTCCTCAACTACCAGAATACTCCTTTTCTCCACCTTCTCCTCCTCTGTTTACTGCGAGGTTGGTATTGATATTTTATTGACATAATTAAAACAAATACTTGTCAAAACTTTGACAATATTATAAATAAAATTTATTGTATGTCAAGCAAAACCACTTTCATGTGAGGAGAGCCCCCCCTTTTTTTGCAAAGGCCAACCTGATACGAGCAAAGAGTGTTGTAAGGTTAATCTCCCTGTTGAGGAATAGTGATACTTTTATCTTTTAAAATCACTCCCCATGTGATAGATTAGAAAAAGATAACCTTTTTGAATTCAGCGGAGATAAAGCTTTGCAGAGAATATATATTTTTATTATTATTGCAGCACTTATTATTGGGCTCTTCTATAGTAGAACCATCAGAGAGTTTTTCATATCGACTGATCAAACCTCTCAAACCTCGTCCTCCGAACACCAGTCTCGGGATCGATTAGACCCCTATGAGCAACAGGGGATTGAGCTCTACCGAACAGCAGCTCGAGTATCTGATTTACAGGGAAAAATAAAACTCTTCGAGATGGCTAAAGAGAAGAGGGAATGGTTTAGCTCCGAAGAATACTCACGGTTAGATGAGTTAATCAAGCAAACAGAAGAGGAACTACTGAAGGCCGAAGGTGAGTACCAAAAAGTAAAAGAAGAGTATGCGAGAATTATGGTTCAGAGGATGCTAAAAGAATTTTCTAAGACAAACTAGTACATCGTTTCACTAATTACTTTACAAATTAAATGAGCTATGGTATAGA
>CAYYOQ010000364.1:0-2379 GCA_964473235.1 uncultured Thermodesulfobacteriota bacterium
TTTTTAGATTGGCGCAAGAAGAACTTGGACATAAGGAGAAAGTGGAGTACCTCTATTGTAATGCAGCGTTTCCCCAGACAGCGGGAGGATAAGACTATTTTTAAAGTACTACCTTACAAATTAATCCACAATCTTGATGTTCACCATAGCCAAACTTTTGATCAGATGAGCTTGTGTGAAATTTGAGGTGCACAGAGAAGCATCTAAAATGCCTGAGTGCTTTAAGGAGGATTCATGAAGGTTAAAGATAGCGGTCAGGGGATCCAAATCTATGATTTTAATTCAGTGGAATCTTTTAAGATTGCCCGGAAGCTAGAGGAAGACGGGATCAATTTTTACTCAAAGCTCCTCGGTTCGATAAAGGATTCCAGAGTGAGAGAGGTACTTCTGTATCTTTTAGGTGAGGAGAAGGAACACCTCAAGATTTTTGAAGAAATGCTCCGCCATGAAGATCCTGAGGCACTGGATGAGCGAGAGGGAGAGATTGTGGATAGTCTGGATACGGGTGTATTTGCTTTCCCTAAGGATGAGGAGGTAGTATCAGATTTTGATAAAACGCTTCAATTGGGTATTGCACTAGAAAAAAGATCTTTGGCCTTCTATTTGGAGGTAGTGAAATATACAGAAAGTGAAGAGGGGAAAGGTGCGCTTAAAAAGATCATCGCTGAAGAAAAACGGCATTGGGAAGAATTGAAGAACCTAACTCAGTAACGACCATGATGCAGTGTAGTGTTTCTCTAAAGTGGAGAGATATGAATTTGCAGTGCCTCGCTCTTTTGCTAGTGCTGATCTGTTTTGCTCTCGCCTGTGCCCGTCAGAACTCACCCAAAGAGGCTTCACCAGTTACCCTCATGCTTGGTCAGGCTCAATTTACTCAGGTAAGAGGGGAGGATGGGAAGGAACATCCCCTCCCTGGCGCGGCACGGTTGATAGTGCTGCACCATACCCAGGAAGGGTGGAAGGCAGAGAGTATCGAAGATGCTGAAAGCAATGTCTTTCACAAAGCTATTCCCTTTAATGGGGGATTTTTAACCATCGGGGCCAATGCGGCAGCATTGAAGTGGTGGTCGAAGGAGGGTGACAAGTGGCGCTCTCAGACCCTCTGGAAGACTTCTTTCGGAGGCGCACAGGATCGGCTAAGAGATATGGAAATAGGTGATGTAACCGGTGAGGGGAGGGAAGACCTGGTGATTGCGACCCATGATCAGGGTGTGATTGCCGTGCTGCAGCATAGTGACCATGAGTGGAAAGTTACCGAAATGAACCGTTCTCCCAATACCTTCGTGCACGAGATAGAGATAGGCGATGTGAATGGTGACGGCATACAAGAATTCTTTGCTACCCCCAGTGCGCCTAATAAGGTTGATGGAACGGTACAGCCGGGTGCTATCCTGATGTTTCGCTACAATGGAACATCGTTTGAACGCGCCATTGTGGAAGAGTTTCCTCGGCGGCACGTGAAGGAGATCCTGGTTGCCACTGTGGATGGTGCACAGTATCCAGATCTATTTGCGTCACTAGAGGCAGAGGTGACGCAGGTGGGGGGAGTGCAGCAGGTTGTCGATTCAGTAAAAATTAAAAGGTATCACTATGAGCAGGGAACACTGGTGGGAAGCATCATCGCAAGTCTTCCGGATGTCTACTGCCGTTCTCTCACCTGCGGTGAGGTGGATGGAGACGGGAAGCTTGATCTTATTGCCTCAACGTTTAAGTCAGGTATCTGGAAATTAACCCGTGATAACCAAGGATGGTCAAAAACTTTGATCGATGCAGATTCAAGTAGTTTTGAGCATGCAACGTTGGTTGCTGATCTCGATGGTGATGGGTTGTGTGAAATCTATGTGGCGGCAGATGATCAGAAAGAACTGAGAAAGTACCAATGGGATGGTAAAAGATTTACCCGGGAAACACTGTGTGCCCTTGCCGGTGACACGATTACCTTTAATCTCACCGCGTTACCTCTCGATATCCGCTAAAGGCCCTGCGATTCTTTTCTGCTAAATCCCCCTCTACTACCTCACCGCTACTAATACTTGTGTTACTTTTTCTTCCACTCGTATTGCAGTGAGGAAAAATCAGGATTGTAGGTACGCAGTACCATCCTGATAGGATCGATACGGATGAGGGTGAGAGCGTTGATCATTTTTTCTATTTTTTTCGCTCGCTCCTCTGGGCTAAGACCTTTCAAAAGGGGAGACATGATTTTTTTTGCTACCTCCTCTATATGCCAGAGTGCTGCCTTCTCCCGGTACGTTTTTTCATCATTTCTTATGGTGATCAATTGTGCCTTTCCCCATAGCTGAAGGCTTCTCTGCTTTTTGGAGTGATCCAGAGGTTGTTCATAAATGGCTGCTGATACCTTGGGGTTTCGCTTAAGAT
>CAYYOQ010000365.1:0-2352 GCA_964473235.1 uncultured Thermodesulfobacteriota bacterium
AAATCGCAGGGTGCAGAGGGCACTTACTCATCCGGTGAATACCAGGTTTCCCCGCTCTCGCTTTTAGATAATCCTCCCCCGCGGGTGACCAAAAACGATAAGGAAACAATAAGGGAAAACTCCAGGGTTCTTGAAAATAAGTTGGGAGATTTCGGGGTGCAGGGAAAGGTGACTGAGGTACACCCTGGTCCTGTGATCACCCGATATGAGTTTGAACCAGCATCCGGGGTGAGGATTAGTAAAATATTGGGTTTGACAGATGATCTTGCGCTGGCACTGAAGGCGTTCGGTATCCGGATACTAGCGCCCGTTCCTGGGAAGGCGGTGGTAGGCATCGAGATACCTAACGTGGTGAGGGAAATCGTGCACTTTAAGGAAATTGTGGGGAGGGAGGAGTTTTTAAATGCTCAGTCAAAGTTGACCCTTGCGCTGGGAAAGGATATTGCGGGGAAACCCATTATTACCGACTTGGCCAAGATGCCGCACCTTTTGATCGCTGGTTCCACGGGTTCCGGAAAGAGCGTGCTGATCAATGCTCTGATCTGCAGCATCCTCTACAAGGCTAACCCCAGCGAGGTGAAATTTTTACTGATCGATCCTAAGAGGCTGGAACTCTCTTTTTATGAGGATATCCCCCACCTCCTGCACCCCGTGGTAATTGATCCTAAGAAGGCGTCGGTGGCTCTGCGGTGGACGGTAGGTGAGATGGAGAGAAGGTATCAGATGTTAGCCGAGAAGGGGGTAAGGGATATTGATGGCTATAACCGGGCGATTGACACAGAAAAGGGCAGTGCAAAAAAGCGGGAGAGGGAGGAAGGTGAAGATGAACTGATGGAGAAGAAGCTTCCCTATATTCTGGTAGTGATTGATGAGTTGGCAGATTTAATGATGGTTTCCTCTCGTGAAGTTGAAAGTTCTATCACCCGATTGGCCCAAATGGCACGGGCTGCGGGCATCCATCTTCTGGTTGCTACCCAGAGGCCCTCAGTAGATGTACTCACCGGTACTATTAAGGTAAATTTTCCTGCGCGCATTTCCTTCCAGGTGTCCTCCAAAGTTGACTCCCGTACTATTCTGGATACCATTGGTGCCGAGAGGTTGCTCGGGAGGGGAGATATGTTATTTCTGCCTCCGGGAACTTCTATGCTGGTGAGGGTTCATGGAACCTACCTTTCTGAGGAAGAGATTAAGCGTATTACCGATTTTTTAAAGAAACAAGGTACCCCCGAATATAATCAGAGTATTTTGGAAACGAGGGAAGAGAGTGTGGTTGAGGGAGATGAAGAGTATGATGAGAGGTATGACGATGCGGTAGCACTGGTGACTCAGACTAGGATGGCGTCCATCTCCATGATTCAAAGGAGACTGAGGATAGGATACAATAGGGCAGCTCGTATTATCGAGCGCATGGAGAAGGAAGGTGTGGTTGGCCCCAGTGATGGGGTTAAGCCGAGAGAGGTATTGGTAAGGAGGTAGTGAATGGTTAATGGTAAATGGTGAATAGGAAATGGTGAACCGTAAACAGTAAATGGTGAATGGTGAATGGTGAATGGTGAATAGGGGAATGACTGCCAAATATACAATGAAGGTAGCTGAGATAAAGAACACACTCACACATCTGGTATCTAGTATCAAGTATCCACTGTCCGGTATATTTCGTTTTGCATCATGCATCCTGCATCCTGCATCCTGTATCCTGTATCTTGTGGTATTTCTTTGGATGATTCCCTTGCAGGCAGATGTATCGTATGGGGACGAGATCGATACAATTGTCGCACGCATTCAGCTCACCTATGATGCGGTCAAAGATTTTAGGGCCCAGTTCGTTCAGGAGTCTATGGTAAAATCCTGGCAGGCGGCACAGGTACAGAAGGCAGAGGGAGTGGTCTACTTCAAAAAAGGGGGGAAGATGTGCTGGGAGTACCAACATCCTATTTCACAAAAGATTATCAGCAATGGAAAGAAGCTGTGGTTTTATGAACCAGAGGATAAACAGGTGACGGTGGGTGAGGTGGGTAAAGGATTACAATCCCAGATTTCTGCAGACCTGCTCAACGGGAAGGCGAATCTTACTAGGGATTTTGAGGTTAAGCTGGTGACCTCAAGGGAAGATGACTATCAGGGTAAACTGGTGTTGGAACTCACTCCCAAGGTATCCCAGTCGAATCTCACCAGGGTGATGCTCAAACTTGATAAAAGTAATTTTCATATTTATCAAACTGAGGTCTATGACCTCTTTGATAACATTACCCGTATTACCTTCTCTCAGATAGCAATGAACACAAGTCTTCCTGATGCCCTATTTACCTTTACTCCTCCCAAGGGAGTTGAAATCTTAACTCCACCATCGCT
>CAYYOQ010000366.1:0-2331 GCA_964473235.1 uncultured Thermodesulfobacteriota bacterium
CCCTGGTTGCCCTCCTATCTCCACATTGCCGATTTTGTATACCTTCTGCTCTTTGTTAAAGGTAATCATGTCATTTCTCCTGATGAGCATACTAGGTTGTGGATAATCGTTCTTTTTCAACTGCCTTCAATAGTTCACTCATCTCCCTTTCAACTTCGGAGGGAAGAGGTACCGGCGTGTGATTTTTAACTATCTCCTCTGCCCGCTCTCTCGCTCTAGTAATAATATCTTTTGCTCCTGCTTTCTCCCAGGTTTGGTAAGTGAGCCTGGTACTAAGAGGAGGAAAGAAGTGTTCTTGTTTAAAACAGGTGCGCGTATGAGGGTGCTTTAAAAAGTTGCCCCTCTCTCCTCCTACCTCTTTGATGGCATTAACTGCGAGGGTCTCTCCGTTTACCGCAATCCCTTTGAGAAAACGTTTCACCATTCCATAGATGTCGTTATCGATAATAAGCTGTTCGAAGGACAGGGACGATTCATTATGTACTCCTCCCCCTCCTGACATAAAATTAATTCCAGAAAGTGCCATAATTAACGCCTGCATCCCTTTTTCATACCCTACCTGCTGATCAGGTACTAGGGAGCTGCTCATCGGGAAAAGAGAAAAATTCTGTAATCCTAAGTAGCGTGAGATTTGAGCCTGAGCAGTATGAAAAAGTGCCACCTCAATACTTCCCCAGGCAAGATTGCCGACTTTCATATCGAGCGGGGCGGTTTCGGTTAAACAGAACACCCCGGTCCCTGGGCAAAAGGACTGTACCAGTACCACTCCTGCGAGTGCTTCGGCGAACTGTTGCACTAAGCTGCCGGCGAGGGTTACCGGACCCGTTCCACCCATGGCGATGCCAGATCCCACGGTGACGGGGTGACCTGCCTTTGCATAAAGGAGAAGGGCATCGGTGTCCTGTTGTGGATAGTAGAGGGGAGGGGTACATGAGGTAACGCCAATGATTTGTACTCCTACTATTTCAGCCATTTTAATAATCCACTTGGGACAATCCCTGAAGGAGGGACCAACGGTTGTTTTTTCCGTTTTTCTGAACGTCTCTGCAAAAACCCACTCAGGTCCTGTTTCAGCAGGCTTGTCCGAGAGTTCACCGGTTACCGTGAGAAGCACATCTATATTTTCAAGATTGTCTACCAGGGTAATCATTTTGCTCACGTCAGCGAGTGAGGGCTTTCTTAATTTTCCGGTGTGGACATCTAAAATGCTGGGTGCAGAGTGAGAGGCAAAGTATACCGATGTCCCGTTAAAGAGGAGATCGTACTTTGGGTTTCGTGACTTCACTTTGAACTCGCGGGGACACTTTGTAAGTGATGCTTCAATGAGCGGGGAAGGGATTTTTACCTGATGGGTGTGCTCACACACGGTGCATCCATGTTCCCGAAGAGCGGTGGAGATATCATTATCTTCGAATAAGATTCCCACCTCTTCTAAAATTTCAACACTTCCCTGATAGATCTTTTTAACTTCACCATCAGTTAACACCTTGAGGGGGAAAGTACCATTCAGTCCTGACATCTCTTTCTCCTATGCGTTGAGTAGCAGGTGAGTTCCTTTTTCCACAGCTTCTCGGGCATCACCACCATAGGCGTCTGCACCAATTTCTAATGCCCACTGTTCGGTAATTGCTCCTCCTCCCACCATAACTTTCACCTCTGAGCGAACGCCAGATGCTCTGAGCATTTCAACGACTGATTTTTGTTCACGTGCACCGGTTGTTAAGAGAGAGGAGAGACCAAGTAAGTCAGGCTTGTACTGTTTAACCGCTTCAATAAATGTTTCCTTAGGAACGTCTACTCCTAAATCAATCACCATGAAACCAGCAGTCTTGAAGAGCGTTGACACTAAAGTTTTTCCGATATCATGGATATCACCTTTTACCGTTCCAATAACCAGTGTTCCCACTGTTGCGCTGTAAGACCTTCCAGATTTTTTCAACTCCTCCTCGAGGATATCTGAGGCGCTTTTCATTGCTTCACTACTCAAAATGAGATCCGGAAGAAATATCTCCCCGTTTCCGAATTGATCACCTACCTTTCTGATGCCTTTTATAAGACATTCATTAAGGATGGTTAAAATATCAAGATTATTTTCAATGGCTTTGACTGCCCAATTTTTTGATTCCTCTACCTCTCCGTTAATAACTGAGTACTCCATATTTTGGATTAGTTCATTTAAATCCATGTTCACTACCTCCCAATGAATTCCTAACCAAAGATATTTATATGCATACCGACCAGTCGGTATGCATATTGTGAAAAAAAACTACTTTCTAATAGCGCGTAAAATATTTTCTACATCAAAGGCGTGTTGATTACTTAATTCGAAGT
>CAYYOQ010000367.1:0-2315 GCA_964473235.1 uncultured Thermodesulfobacteriota bacterium
CCAGTTTAACTTCCTGCCCTGGTAACTGGTAGTACGAGAAAAAGGGCATAAAGATCGTCTGATTTTAGGGTGATGGAGGTGGTGGCTATAGTATGGAAAGCCAGATAAAATCTGCTTTGGTTGGGAACTATAAGGGGGTGGCTCTAGAGGGATTAGCTGATGAAACTATTTGATATTTAAATCTTAATTATGTTAAGTACCAGATTAATTCTAGCCGATTGACCGTCCAACATCCTAACAGTATCATCTGTATAAGTTGAGCATGGGATTCAGGATGTTCAAATTTAGATTATTTTAACTAACTCAACCAGCCTCACCATGACAACCAGACTAACAGGTAGTTAAGAAAAATTTTCCAGATGAGGGAAAATACTTCCACTTAAACATCACCCCGGACAAGAAGGTTTTTTTATTAATTTCTTAATAAACTTAATTAAAAATCACCGCTACTTGACAAATTTTTTAAAAGTTTTATAATTAATATGGTTTTCTACTAAACATTGCCATTTTTTTGTTTTATCTTCCACACATTCGCTGCACTTATGATATAGCTTGTAATAATCTATTGTCGGTTACCATCTATAGCAGGAGGAAAATTAAATTTTATAATAAATTCGATATATTAAATTCAACAAGAGGATGTTTTGCGGAGTTTCTTGCCCCTTAAAATAGTATCCCTAGTTCGTGTTCCCGCATTGGGCTCTGCAGGTTTCATACCCTAAGGTTTATTCCGGTTATAAAAGCCCTTTTAAGCAGCTTTATGCCCTTTATAAAAGCCTGGTTTTTCCCGCCTGAGACTTGAAAAATCAGGTGGTTAAATAAACTTTTTATGATTCCTATCAGGGTATAAACTCTAGTGAAAAAATTTTAATAGTGCCACGGCAGGACATCATGTGTTAATAATATAAGAAGCCGTGAACTTCTTTTGCTTCCCGGGGAAGGTGATAAGAGTATGAAACAGAGAATTTTAGTGGTGGATGATGAGGGCGAAATGAGAAGCCTTCTGGCACATATTTTGAAAGGTGAAGGCTATCGCGTAGCTACCGCAGAAGATGGAGTAGCTGCCTTAAAGGTTCTCAAGGCAGAGCACTTCGATATTCTTATCACTGACATTAGGATGCCGCAGATGGATAGGGTAACGCTTTATAATAATGTGAAGAAGCTCTATCCCCACCTGCCGGTAGTGTTCATCATCGGCTGCCCTCTCGACAGGGCGGTGAAAGGGGTGAAGCAGGGGGATTTCTATTACCTGGAGAAACCTTTCAATATTAACTTGTTAAAGCGCACCTTCCGCCATGTAGTGGAGGACGGGGATTATGAACCTTACCTGAGCACCCGGGTGGGTGGGAGAGGGACGTTACCTATAACACGCAAGTGACAGGTGTTACCGCACCTGAAATAAGGAGTACATTATCATGTCAGAGCACAGGACCTTAGATCAGATGGATCAACTCATCACCATAGAAAAGGAGAGGGGGTTTCTAGTCTATGAGAAGATTGGTGAAAGTCTTTCACCGGAGGTAGTCTCAAGGGAAGAGATTGAGGACTTAATGCCCTCCTGTGATGAGATAGCAAGTGATGATATTAATGGAACGGAGAAACTCCAGGAATCCGCAGATATACTTCACCAGGAGGAAGAAGCAACGGCGGGTGAGGAGGGAGCACTTGAGGGGGACTTGTGGGAAAATCTCGGTAACCCCGTGAAGATGTATCTGCGCGAGATGGGCTCCGTCTCACTGCTCTCTCGTGAAAAAGAGGTAGAGATTGCCAGACGCAAGGAGGAGGGGGAGAGAGAGGTTGCTTACATTATCTTTCGCATACCACTCACCATGAGGGAAATCATAGGTCTGGCAGAGAGGCTTAAATCAGGTGAAGTGGAGGTAAGAGAGCTGATAGAGGACTTTAATGAGGAGAACGATGGGAGTGAGGTGTACCACCAGAGGAAATTCCTTGAATTAACAGAGAAGATTAAACAGAACGAACAGCGTACGCTTACCCTTCAGAGGAAAATGGATCAGCATCAGTTAAGTGAAGCAAGAAGGAAAGAGGTAAGGGAAGAGATCCACCGCCTTTCTGAAAAGAAGGTTGTTCTCATAACAGAGCTTAACCTCAGCAGGGAGCAGCTTGAACAGATTACCCGGAAACTGAAACATTTTGCTCAAAGATTGGAGAGAGCAGAGGGGTGTATTACCCAGTGTGTAGAAACTACAGGCATTCCCCTCGTTGATCTCACCAAGCTCTTCCGCCAAGTGAAGAAGAGCCCTCAGGAAGCGGGGAAGATAAAGAGAAAGTATGGCATTGCTCAAAAGACATTA
>CAYYOQ010000368.1:0-2308 GCA_964473235.1 uncultured Thermodesulfobacteriota bacterium
AGTCTCCTACCTTCTTAAGCCACTTGAGGATGGTTCCTTCTACCATAGTATCACTTAACTTGGGCATAGTGATTTCTTCGGGCATAGAATCCTCTCTAGAGAAGGGTGATGGCAGCCTTGATGATATCTTCTACCTGAGGGATGGCGGCGCGCTCAAGATTTTTAGCATAGGGCATGGGGGTATCCTTACCAGCAACCCTCTGAATGGGAGCATCGAGGGCGCTTAAGGCCTGTTCATAGATTTGAGTGGCAATTTCTGCTCCCGCGCCGCCGGTTTTCCAGTCTTCCTCCACAATGATTACACGATGGGTCTTTTTTACCGAGGTAACAATGGTGTGTATATCGAGGGGATTTAAGGTGCGCGGGTCAATAACTTCTACACTGATACCATCCTTCTCCAGTTGTTCTGCAGCCTCGAGGGCAGTCAATACCATGGCGGAGTAAGCCACTATGGTGAGGTCATTCCCACTTCTTTTAATGGCTGCTTTGCCCAGGGGAATGGTGTATTCGCCAGGAGGGACTTCACCTTTGGTATTGTAGAGGTGTTCATGCTCTAGGAAGATTACCGGGCCATCGTCTCGTATGGCTTCTTTCAGTAAACCCTTGGCGTCTTCCGGGGTTGACGGCATCACCACCTTCAATCCCGGGCAGTGGAGAAAGTATGCCTCTAGACTCTGTGAATGCTGGGCTCCCAGTTGTTTCCCACCCCCTCCCGGTGCCCGTATTACCAGAGGAACTTTTGCTTTGCCACCAAACATATAACGAATTTTGGCTGCGTGGTTGACGATCTGATCCATGGCCAGGAGTGCAAAGTTAACGGTCATCAATTCTGCAATAGGGCGAAGTCCTGTCATAGCGGCACCTATGGCAGCCCCTACGATGAGTCCCTCAGCGATAGGGGTATCAATTACCCGCTTTTCACCAAATGCGGCGAGCAGGCCTTCGGTGATCTTAAAGGCTCCACCATAGAAGCCCACATCTTCACCCATGATAAAGACCGTCGCATCCCTTTGCATTTCCTCCCGTAGGGCTTCGTTGAGCGCCTCTCGATAGCTGATCAGTGGCATTGGAACTGTTCCTCTCTTATCCTAACCTGCCGATGATGCGACACTCGGTGGTGAGGGTTCTATTGACGGGACAGTGATCTGCAATCTCACGTAACCGTTCCTTCTGTTCCTGGGTGATATCTCCTTGGAGAAAAATAGTTTTGGTGATCTGATCAAGTTTCCCCTCTTTTATTTCGCACTCATCACAATCCTGGGCATGAATCTTCTCATGGGTGAGCTTCACCTGTACCCCGAGCAGTGGCCACTCCTTTCGCCGGGCATACATCATAAGGGTCATAGCAGTACATCCACCGAGGGCTGAGAGAAGGAGATCGTAAGGGTCTGGTCCTTTCCCGTCTCCTCCCACTTCTTTTGCTTCATCAATGGTGATGGTGTGCTGGCTGGTTTTTGCCTCAAACTGATAGTTTCTGATATAGTTAACGACTACCTCTTTCATGCCTTGGTCTCCTTAAATTCTTACGTGTATAAATCTGAGAATTTCAGTGACATGGGGAGATTTTCTGAGCCACAACACAATTGCTGAAGCATCTGTAGAACGGCAGGTGCCTTGCGAATTCTGCAGTCCCAGACCCCATTGCATTCCCCTTTGTCGAAGGCTCTGGAAGCTGCCTGTCTCTGCACAGTACGTAAGGTACGGGGTCGTAACGTGAGCCAATGACCGTATTGTTGTGGCGTCGAAAATCCCCCCATGTCACTAATAAAAGACCTGTAAAATTTCAAATATGTTTGGCTAGGTTTTTATTGCACTCACGCAATAAAGGATATATGCATTACGCAGTAATTACAGCTTATCTCACTATACTTGCCCTACTGATGGTCTACTGCATTCACCGCTATTACATCCTCTTCCTCTATTTAAGACACAAAAACAAATTACCTTGTGGTGAATCTCTCCCTGAGCATTTTCCCAGAGTTACTGTCCAGCTTCCCCTGTACAATGAGATGTATGTGGTGCAACGGCTGCTTAACGCAGTGGCAAAACTTGCGTATCCGAAGGAGTGCCTGGAGGTTCAGGTACTTGATGACTCAACGGATGAAACCTCACGGCTCGCGTTGGAATACTGTGCACGATTGAAAGAACAGGGATATACCATCACTTATCTTCATCGAAGAGAGCGTCATGGATTTAAGGCAGGGGCACTGCACGCAGGGCTTGAGGTGGTAGGAGGGGAGCTTATCGCTATATTTGATGCAGATTTTATTCCTGGTAAAGATTTTCTTTTAAAGATGATCCCCTACTT
>CAYYOQ010000369.1:0-2306 GCA_964473235.1 uncultured Thermodesulfobacteriota bacterium
ATACCCTTTCTCGTGCTCAGAGAGAAATGCACTCAATGAGTTTCATCGAGGTAACAAAGCCTATGGTGTCCCATGAGGTATCTTTTTTACCATTCTGCTCAGTTGATGGGCGATTTTTTTTAGCTTCCGGGTAATCTCTGCCTGTAATTCCCAGTCTTCTTTTCTCCTGCCGAGGAAAGGCGAAGTTTCGCTGATGAGGAACACCTCTTTATCAATCTCATCGAGTTCCCGGTTGAGCATCGCCAGCACGGTTGACAAGTCATGAGAGAGTGTGTCCATCATTTCGTCTAATGCCCTTCGCCTTGCTTTTCTTCTTTCAACTACCGCACTACTCATAGCATACCTCTTTTAAACATACTATGGACGAAATATGCACGATTCAGGATGCACGTTGCAGGTACAACACGTCTTGCATCATGCACTCTGTATCCTGCATCATGAATCATGTATCGTGCTTCTAATTTCTGATTTAAAAAGACAAGAAAACCTCTATCAATAATGTGCTCAATTTGCAAGATATATTTACATAGTTGTGGCAATGTATCTAGTTTCCATTCTGAGGTGGGAAATTTTTGCGTGGGTTATTTGTCGTGAGGGTGCTTTGTATAAGAATGGAATTATACGTAAGGGAGGTAACAAAACGAAAAGGCAAAGGATACTTACTGGGAAAGGTATCTCTCTCTTAGCTCTGCTTTTATCACTTTGCCGCTCGCGTTTTTGGGAAGGGTATCTACAAACTCAACCGACTTTGGTTTTTTGTAAGGGGCTAACTGGGATTTGCAGTACTCAATTGCCTCCTGCTCAGTGAGGGTCTTTCCTGGTTTAAGCACCACGATTGCTTTCACGTTCTCTCCCCAGTAGTCATCAGGTACCCCGATTACTGCTGCTTCCTGGATGAAAGGGTGCTGCACAAGCACTGCTTCAATTTCAGCGGGAGAGATATTCTCTCCCCCGCTGATAATTAGTTCCTTTTTTCTGCCCGTGAGGTAGAGGTAGCCATCCTGGTCAATACTACCCATATCTCCCGTGTGTAGCCAGCCTTCTTTTAATGCTTCTTGAGTAGCAGTAGGGTCATTATAGTAGCCCTTCATCACGTTAGGTCCTCTGCATGCGATCTCTCCATTCTCTCCACGGGGAAGGGCTCTGCCCTCATCATCTACAATCCTAATGGTTACACTCATCATGGGCTTGCCTACACTGCGCATTTTTTCAGGAGGAGCATGGGGTGTAAGAATGGATACCCCAGGAGAAGCTTCAGTCAGTCCATAAAGATCAAAAATGCCCGCCTGGGGAAAGAGGTGTGCAAGCTCACCTTTCACTTTGGGAAAAAGAGGGGCGGCACCTGAGACCACTCTCGTAACAGAGTTAGTAGAATAGCGTTTGTGGTGAGGGAGATTGAACATGGCAGCATACATGGTGGGGGTTTGAGTGATGGAGGAAACCTGATAGCGGTGGATAAGTGTCATTGCCTGTTCGGGGTCAAAGTGGGATGAGGTGATGAAGGTAGCACCATTGAACACATAGGTAAAGATTCGCCCCAGGGTGGAAGAATGAAACATGGGAGAGAGTGCAAGCTCCACATCGTGCTCATTCATCTGGTAGGCAAGGGTATAATTGAGAGCATTCCAGAAATGGTTTCTATGGGTGAGGACGGCACCTTTTGGCTTGCCGGTGGTACTAGAGGTATAGATAATAAATGATTCATCATCTGGTTGTACTTTTAAACTGGGCTCATGATCGGGTTGGTTGAGTGCGAGGTGGGAGGTGGTGAGATATTCTACGCGGGGTAGTTGGGGTCGTAGTTGATGAATGGTAGGTTCAAACTCTTCTCCCGCGATGAGGGTAGTAGCATCCGACTTTTCTATAATAGAGAGAAGTTCAGGGGGAGATAATCTAAAATTGAGGGGGATACCCACACAGCCAACTTTAGCGAGGGAGAAGATAGTTTCTACCATTTCTATGCTATTGTGCATCAAGAAAGCGACTCTCTTTGTTCTGGTAATGCCATGAGTTAAAAAGCCATGGGCAAGTTGGTTAACGCGGGAATTGAGTTTTTGATAGGTAACCTGTGTACCATTGCAGATGATGGCTACCTTGTGAGGAAACTGCTCAGCACTCATGGTAAGTATTTTTCCAATGGTGTAGCTCATGGTAGTTTTATAAAAGGGTAAAGGGGTCGAAGGGGTCAAGTGTTCAAATTACGAGTTACGTGTTTTGGATTTACTAATCTCCAATTTCCAATTTCTAATTACTATTCACTATGTACTGTATTTTGCTGGCAGGGTTAAGAATTTTTCACCCTCTTC
>CAYYOQ010000370.1:0-2305 GCA_964473235.1 uncultured Thermodesulfobacteriota bacterium
CGTTCATAATTGAAAAGAGGCTATGGGTGCTTACCATTGTTTTATTCACCACCCTTCTCTTTCTCTATGAAATAAAAGACTTAAAAATGTATACCAAGTTTGCTGACCTACTCCCCCAGGGGCATGAGTATATTAGGGTGCATAATAAGATTAGGGCTAAGTTTGGTGGTGCCAATACCGTGGTGATAGTGCTCCAGGTGAGGGAAGGGGATATCTTTAATCCTACCACCCTTCAGAGGATAAGAGATATAACTGATGAATTGTATCTTATCCCCGGAGTGGACAGGTTCAAGATCCTCTCCATTGCGGTGAATATGCTGTTAGATATGGTGGTTGTTTCAGGCGGTTTCGATTTTCAACCGCTGATGTTTCCTGAGGTGCCTAAAACACAAGAAGAGATAGAGCAACTGCGAGAGAGAGTGTATGCCAGTGTGTTCTACGGGAGTTTTGTGTGGTTCGACAGTAAAAAGACACTCATCACCGCAGACTTTTTTGAAGATGAGATTAACTATTCAGTAGTCTTTAAAGAATTGCTTAGGATACAAAAGAAATATGAGGATCAAAACCATATTCTCTCCATTGCGGGCGAGCCGCTGCACCTGGGGTATATTGATAGCTACAAGTGGACGGTACTAGGGATCATGGCGATTACCATTGTAGTAATGATGCTTTTGTTTCTCTGGTTTTTCCGTTCCCTGCGTGGGATGCTCCTTCCCATTGTTACCTCCTTTATCAGTGGGATATGGGGGTTGGGATTTATGGTCTTATTAGGCTATAATCTAGATCCCCTGATGATGGTCTTCCCTTTTCTGGTATCTGCTATGGCGGCCTGCCACACGGTACAGGTGATCAAACGGTATGTAGAGGAGTGTGCGGTGTGTGGTGATGGGAAGACTGCCAGCAAGAGGGTCATTGAGTACCTGTTTATTCCTGGTTTTACCGGTATCATCACCGATGCCACCGGGATTTTGCTGATTGCACTCACCCCTATTCAGATTCTTCAGAAGATTACCATTGCCTGCACCTTCTGGTCAATTGCCACGGTGGTGATTGCCATGTTTTTTGCTCCCTGCGTACTTTCATACCTTCCTTTCCCAGGGAAGTCAGTTTTGGCGCTTAATAAGAGGGATGTGTTAGACAGAGGTCTGACTGCATTTGGGAGGTGGGTGTCAAAAGGGGGATGCTATATAATTCTGGCAGTCTATGTGGTGTTGCTCTGCAGTGGATTCTATCTGGCAAGAGACATCCAGGTAGGAGACGCGGTGCCAGGCTCATCTCTCCTCTGGCCTTGGCACAGGTTCAATCGAGATGGTTTCAGGATTGCCTTCAGTATACCTATCTTGAGTCCACTCTATGTAGTAATGGAGGGAGAACAAGAAAATGATTTAGTATCCTGTCCTGGAAAGCCTAGAAATCAGTGTGGTGAGAACTTAGGCGAGATCTATCGTTTCTCAAAATTTATGCAAGAGACACCGGGGATGCTGGTAATGTTCGTCGATTCGATTGTGAACCCCTTTGCCAGTGCTACTTCGCTCATGCAAGAGGGTGATCCTAACTGGAACTTCTTCCCCCACGGCGATAAGGATCTTACGTTTATGTTCCTTTGGTCGAGAGATAACGGTGTCCCAGGAAGTTCAGACCGATATTGTGATGCCTTTGAAAACTCTGCAGCCAACATCATCGTCTACTGCAGGGATAAGACCACACCTACCATAAAGACTGTAATGGCGCGGGTAAAAGAGTATATGGAGAAGTACTCACAGCTTAAACCACCTATGAGGTATAAGCTGGCGGGAGGTCCCTTTGGAGTCCAGGCAGCTATTAATGAAGTCATCGAAGACTACCAGTGGCGGACATCTCTGATTGCGCTCGGGGCTATTTTCCTCTTCTGCGCTCTCTTCTTTCGCAGCCTCTTTGCGGGGATTATCCTGATAATACCTCTCATTGTCTCTAACATAATTGCCTTTGCCCTGATGGCAACGGGCCTTTTGGGTATGGTTCCTACACCTATCACCATTACTACCAGTACCCTACCAGTGTCTGCGGTGGGGATAGGGTTGGGGGTAGATTTTGGGGTGTATTTGCTGAGTCGTATCAAGGATGAGTATGGTATTTCTAGAGATTTAAGTGCTGCTATGGTCACGGCGATGATGACTACAGGAAAGGCGGTTATTTATATTTCTACTACCTTGACCATTGGAATTTTTTTCTGGATTGTTTCACCGCTCATGTTTCAGGCAATGATGGGGTTGTTTTTGGCGGTGATTCTCTTTTTAAACATGGTGGGAGCAATGACGCTCCTGAC
>CAYYOQ010000371.1:0-2278 GCA_964473235.1 uncultured Thermodesulfobacteriota bacterium
GGAATCTGAAGGATCACCTTCCACTGCGCCTGTAATAGATGAAGCGGTATCAGACAGTCGGGCTCTCTATGGGGAAGAAAATATTTTCCCCCACTTTCGGATATCCAAGCCCATCCACTGGTCAGTACCTTGGTCAGATCTGATGATGACCATGTTCATTATGTTTGCAGTGATGTATATCTATCAGTCTTCGCGGCGTGAATTTTTATCAAAAGAAGGAATAGGCCGTGATTTTAATCTTGGCCCAAAGAGTACCGCTGCTTTAAGCAATGAGGTACTGAGAGTTGATGATCCCCGGGATATCCCCACGCTTTACGACCTGAGCAAGAAAACTCTCCAAGCCAGACATTTGAAAAATTTTGCCTCAGTGGATCTCATCGAGGACAAGGCAGTGAGGATCATTTTGGCCGGTGACCTGCTTTTCGATTCAGGCCAGGCCGAGCTTAAAACCGAGGCGAAAAGAAAATTGAGCGATATTGCACCAATAATTAGAGGCAAACCCTACCTGGTAAATGTGGTAGGTCATACCGATGATGTTCCCATCCACACAGCTCCCTTTCCCAGCAACTGGGAGCTTTCGGTGGTTCGTGCCTGTACGGTGGCGCGATTCTTTATTGAGGAGATGGAGGTTCCTCCGGAAAAATTTTATCTGAGCGGGCACTCCCACTTTCAGCCAGTGGCACAAAACACCTCTGAGGAAAACCGGGCTGCGAATCGCAGGGTAGAGATCATCATTACCAAGGAGAGACCTTATGGCACCCCCGTCACCATCGGGAATACCATAGCGCCATCTTACTCACAGGCGGAATTACAACAAACTTCCTGAGAGCTGACTGCTATTATCGATATGCCTGTAAAATAGTACAATAAAGTCACCATTAAAATTTTAAAGGGTATGCTATGGAACGCTATAACATCATAGGACTTGTTATCTGTATTATCCTCTTTTGCCTGGGTTTTTTCGCAGGCGGTAATGTGGGGCTCTACTTCAACCTTGCGGGGCTGCTCATCGTAGTTGGTGGCACACTGGGTGCCTCATTCATCTGCTTCCGCACCAAGCGCCTCAACATTCTGGGTAAGGTTCTCTGTTCCTCCTATCGAGCACAGGTAAAAGAGCCGGAGGAGATTGTCGAGATTATGGTGGATCTTTCCGTGAAAAGGAAGATGAGGGGCATTCTCTCACTCCAAGAAGATGAAGAGGAAACAACCATCCTCTTTTTGCGGCGTGCACTGGGATTCATGGTAGATAACTACCGGGGAGCTCAGATCAGAGATGTGTTAAGTACCGAAATGTCTTTCTTTAAAATCCGTCGCGAAGAAACGGAGCGGGCTCTGAGAACGATCGCAGACCTATGTCCCTCCTTTGGTCTGGTGGGAAGTATAGTCGGACTCATCGGTATGCTTGCCGGTGTCGGGGATACCAAAGTGATTCTCGCTACCCTACCCATCGCCCTCACTTCTACTCTCTATGGAGTTGTGTTTGCAAATTTCTTCCTTATTCCCTTTGCCGAGAATATTAGGGAGAGGACCTACCGGGAACTGCTCCTGCAAAAAATCATCATGGAAGGGGTCATTGCTATCGAGAGCGGGATCAAGCCACGGATTCTGGAAAGGAAGTTAAAATCTTTTCTCACCCCCTCGTCTCGCGGTACACGACTGGTATCCCTAAAAAGAATTCAGGAGAAATTGAAGATCAAACCTGAGCCATCCACTCCACCAGCGCTCAGCCAACCATCCCTGAAACACTCCCAAGCCTAATACTCTTCAATCGGTTCTACTGGTTGGTGTGGTTGATTTGCTCACCGGTGAGTCAGTTAACTTGATGGCCGGTTGGTTTGAGAACTCGTGAGCGTGCAGGTTTTCATGCAAGCAGGTTACCGGCACTGGCAGGTAAAATTAAATACCCCACAGCAAAGTTTGTGGGGTATTTGAAAGCTACTCTTTACAAAAAGATATTATATTTCTTTGGTAATCTTAAGGAAATCATCTATGGAGATAGCAGGCATGGTCTGGGCAGTAATCCGTCCGGTAGAACATATTCTCAAGATAGTTGATAGTGCTGTCTTCTCATCGGGCATTTCCATCACCGTTACCAGATCATACTCACCTATTAAACCGTAAATGGAGAATAGCCTTCCACCAGCTCTACTGATAATCTTCTTTACGGTTTCGAAGCGCTGAGGGGTCTTTTTTATCTCCCTCAATCCATCTCGTGTATACCTCCAGAGGGTAACATAGGTTGCCATTGCAACACCTCCTTTGTAATTAGGTTTATAAA
>CAYYOQ010000372.1:0-2271 GCA_964473235.1 uncultured Thermodesulfobacteriota bacterium
AAAAAATGGGGGATTAAAATGTGGAGAGTACCGTATGGAAGGATTTTGGTGCCGTAGCTGCTAATAATCTTCTGTCAATTTTGCCGGTGGTACCAGAGGTATAAAGATAGAGTGCCTCTTCATCACCCTGTATCTCAATTGTTGTCTCCTCCGATAGCGCTTCATCCCTCACCAGTTCATCAAAAGAGATATATCCCCGCTGCTCCTTACCACCCTCACCTTCTACTGCGATCACGGTGAGGGGAAGCGTAAGGGCTTTAAAAAAGGGAATACAATACTCATACAGTTCATCAGTAGTGATAAACAGTTTAATCTGGGCATCCTCTACAATACCTCGTAACTCCTCCCCCTTAAACCGAATATCCAGGGGTACACATACCGCTCCTCGCTTAAGCACTCCAAAGTAGGCAATTACAAAATGAGAAGAGTGGGGAAGCATAAGTGCAACTCTCTCTCCTCGTGTAATATCTAACTGCTTCAGCGTAGTGCTGACCCTGCACGCCATAAGGTTAACCTGATGAAAGGTTAAGCTCTCTTTCCCAAAAACAACAGCGGTTTTATCAGGAAACCGCTGCGCGCAGTGACTAAGCATCTTTCCCACATTCATCAAACCATCCCCCGTGGCTTAACCAGCTGATGAAGAGGTAAGAAATTTTTTCTGATCAATGAGCTGTTTTCTCGCGATTTTACCTGTACTACTTTTGGGAAGTGCGTCCCAAAATTCAATCACCTTTGGAACTTTAAATCTGGCGAGTTTCTGCTTGCAGAATGAGATAATTTCTCTTTTGGTAATCTGACTATCAGGTTGTATAACCACGGCTGCCTTGATAGTTGCCCCCCGATCTTCATCAGTTATTCCCACTACTCCTGCTTCTTTAATGAGAGGATGTTCTTTTAACACCTGCTCAACCTCGGCCGGATATACATTCAGTCCTCCCACAATGATCATATCGTCCTTCCGTCCCAGGTGATAGTAGAACCCATCTCTGTCTTTCTTACACAAATCTCCGGTATAGAGCCAGCCATCTTTAATCCGCTCCCGAGTAGCCTCCGGGTTATTATGGTATCCCTTCATCACCATTGGTCCCGTCACGATGAGTTCACCAACCTCATCACTAGGTACCTCCTTCCCCTCCTCATCGACTATCTTTATTTGTGCATGGGGAACAGCTATGCCAATACTTCCTCTCTTCTTTTCTTCATACTCGAGAGGCATCAGGGTAACTTGAGGAGAGGTCTCAGTCAACCCATAGCCCTGAATCACTGCCACCGAGGGAAACTCCTTTTTGAAGCTCTTTAACAGTTCAAGGGAAATGGATGTCCCCATCATGGAGATAAACCGAAGACTACTCAAGTCATATCTCTCCCTATGGGGAACATGGAGGATAGCTTCATATATGGGAGGAACACCAAAAAAGTACGTAACCCTATGTTTCTCCATCGCAGCCAGGATCTTATCAGGCCTTAACTGGTCAAAGATGCAGAGCGTGCTCCCTCTCACTGCGGTCTCATTGCACACGATAGGTCCAGAGATGTGGGACATAGGAAGGGGACATCCCAGTACATCATTCTCAGAAGTCTTACAAAACATCGTTAACACTTCTGGGAAGAGGTCCAGATGAGAAAAGGCGAGCACCACCGCTTTGGGAGCACCAGTCGTTCCTGAGGTATAGAGATAGAGGGCATCTTCTTCCTCTTCACTATCCACCATCAATTCCGAGGAGAGGGACGCATCACCCACCACCTCCTCGTACTGAGTTACTTTATCATTAATCCTCTCCCCGGTTGCGATAATACCCGCTATGCCCTTCACCTCTGAAAACACACTTGCGGACTGATAGTGCGAGGTGGTAATAACTGCTTTCACTTCCGCATCAATAAGAATCGGCTGAATCTCTTCACCCTTCAATCTGAAATCAAGGGGCACTCCCACGGCACCCAGCTTCAATACTGCAAAATAGGCTACTGCAAATTGTGAAGAGTTGGGCAGGATGATGGCTACACGATCACCCTTGGTAATCTCAAACCCTCGGAGCTTATTGGCAAGTCGGGTAGCCATGAGATCTAAAGCAGAAAAGGTGATGTGCTCATCTCTGAAAATAATTGCTATCTTATGGGGACGCCTTCGAGCTGTCTCGCTCAGTACCCTTCCAACATTCATAAATGAGTATCTCTTATCAGCAGTTTAAAAAATTTACTGATTTGGGTAAAAGGTATCTAAATAACTACTAATTGTCAACGAGTTTTCTCGCTGCAGAAGGAAGTGAAAGG
>CAYYOQ010000373.1:0-2261 GCA_964473235.1 uncultured Thermodesulfobacteriota bacterium
GTAAAGATACGATCTCACGCCATTCTCTATAATGTGCCTCTGATCACTACTATTGCAGGTGCACAAGCATCAGTCAGTGGCATTGAACATCTTATTAAAAACGATACTATGGAAGTACAATCGCTCCAGGAGTATCACACACAGGTAAAATAAATTAAAGAACTAACCAAAGATATTTGAAATTTCCACTCACCTTTCTCCTCTCCCCATCGGAGAGAGGAGAAAGGTGAGTGTTAGAGATAACTTCTCAGAGTTTTATAGGTAAGAATTTATAAATTATAAATTGAAGATTATCGGTTGTCTGCAAAGAATTTCTGTTTTCAACCGACCACTATCAACTGACAACTGTTCACTACAGCGTGGATGGAGGTAGCAGGATGAGCGGGGTTTTTGGTGTGGTTTCACAAGGAGATTGTGTGGAAACCCTTTTCTATGGAACAGATTACCATTCCCACTTGGGGACGGAGTTCGGAGGGATGGCAGTCTTGGGTGAACACTTCACCCGGCAGATCCATAATATAAGCCAGACGCAGTTTAAGTCGAAGTTCTATGAGGATTATAGACAAATGAGAGGTAACAAGGGTATCGGCGTTATTAGCGCTATTGATGAACAGCCTATTTATCAAAACTCCAAGTTCGGACCCTTTTGTCTCGCCACCGATGGCTTTATCGAAAATAGCGATGAGTTAGCAGCAGAGCTTATGAGGAAAGGGATATCCTTTAGTGAGGTGAGCAAAGGATCGATTAATCTCACTGAGTTAATAGCTAAATTGATCATCCAGGGGAATGATCTTCTTGAGGGGATTGAGAGGATGTTTGATAGTATAAGAGGTTCCTGTTCTCTCTTATTGCTCAACCGGGATGGTATTTATGCTGCCAGAGATCGGTTCGGCTATACACCCCTGACCGTGGGGAAACGGGATGATGCCTGGGCGGTTACTTCAGAGACGAGCGCCTTTACTAATAATGGTTTTACGGTGGTAAAATATCTGGAGCCGGGTGAGATGGTGTTGATCAAGGAAGAGGGAACAGTGCAGAGTAAGCCAGGAAGGGATCTCAACCAAATTTGCGCTTTTCTCTGGATCTACACCGGCTTTCCCGCTTCCAGTTATGAAGGGATTAATGTGGAAACAGTACGGGAACGCTGTGGTCAATCCCTCGCCAGACGTGATCGCGATATGGACATAGATTTAATCTCTGGCGTTCCCGATTCAGGGATTGCCCATGCCTTGGGATATGCCATGGAGTCGGGAAAACCATACCGAAGGCCTCTGGTAAAGTACACGCCTGGGTATGGAAGAAGCTACACCCCACCGTTGCAAGAGAAACGGGATTTGGTAGCAAAAATGAAGCTCATCCCTATTAAAGAGATTATTGAAGGGAAGAGAATTGTGGTGTGCGAGGATTCTATCGTGAGGGGAACCCAGCTTAAAAACTTTACCATAAAGAAGCTATGGGACTGCGGAGCCAGGGAGGTTCACATCAGGCCTGCCTGTCCCCCTCTCATGTTTCCCTGCAGGTTTAATCTGTCCACCAGAAGCATCTATGAACTGGTTGCCAGAAGAGCGATACAAAATCTTGAGGGAAGGGATATAGAGGATGTGAGCGAGTATATAGACTATACCACTGAGAAGTATAGGAGAATGGAGGAGTGGATTACTAAGGATTTGGAAGTTACTACACTCAGGTATCAGACGGTTGGTGATATGGTGAGCGCTATCGGGCTGCCGAGGGAAAGGGTATGTCTCTACTGCTGGACAGGCAAGAGTCCAAGGTCTTAAAACTTACACTAGACTAGATTGCAAAACGGAATGAGATGGTAAGGTATAACTGTAAATCCTAAATCCGAAGCACGAAACAAATTCGAATGACCGAAACTTTAAAAATCCCAAACAAAATACTTTACGAGAGGTTGCGTTTTGAACCTTTGATATTTCGATTTGTTTCGGACTTCGATATTCGAATTTAGGATTTACAAAGCACGTACATAGTATGCTGAGCTTATAGATCAAGATTATGAAATGTAAACATCACTCCTGAATAGCACCGAGGGTTGTTTGAAATTTGAAATTCTGAATTTCAAAGTGTTGTTATGATGAAGGTATGGATATATGCCTTAACGAGTGTGGTAGCAGTAAGTATTATATCCTTAGTGGGGATTTTTACCCTCTCTTTAAACAAGGAGAGGCTGCAACATATCCTTCTCTTTCTGGTGAGCTTTGCCGCCGGTGGATTATTTGGTGATGCTTTTATTCACCTCC
>CAYYOQ010000374.1:0-2226 GCA_964473235.1 uncultured Thermodesulfobacteriota bacterium
CAGGAAACAGTTGCTCGCGCAGCGCCTGTTCCAATTCTTTTGAGGAGCTTTTTTTTAAAAGTTCATACACTTTTAGTGCGTTATCAGGGTCATTTTCCTTAAGGTAGAGTAAACCTGCCTGATATAAAAGTTCGGCTTCGGTTGAAACAAGTCCCTTCTTACCACATACCAGGGCAAGATTATAGTAAGAGCTTGCCTCATTTGGGTTTAGATTGATGGCGTTTTTTAACGCTGAAGCGGCTTCATCCAGCATGCCCTTTTCGCTGTAGATAAGTCCGAGGTTGTGATAAGAATCTGAATCTTGGGGATTGAGGGCAATAGTTTTTTTGTACTCATCTATGGCGTCATCCAGCATCATCTTTTCTCGGTAGCTGACTCCCAGGTTGTAGTGAGCATCTGCATGGTTTGGCTGAAGTGTGATGGTGTTATTGAATTCTTTAATTGCCTCATCAAACAGTCCCTGGTCATAAAAGGCAATTCCCAGGCTATAGTGGAAGGTGGGGTTATTGGGATCTTCTGCGAGGGCTTTAATAAAATAGTGTATTGCCTGGTCGAGTTTCTTTTCCTGAGACGCCTTGACCCCTTTCTGAAACCACTCTTCTGCGGTGTTGGTGCATCCGGTAGCCGCTATGCACATCAGAAGCAATAGAGTGGAGAAAAGTAACTTTTTCATCTTTTTTTCAGTCTATCAAATTTTTCTCACTTGGGCCTTTATTTTCATTTACCGGTTTATCCTGTTCACACCTCTCAAGGTTCTTGATGGTGTTATCAAGTCTCTCCACGCAGAGATTGTTTTTATCCCCCAGTCGGATGATTTCCTTTCTCTGTTCTTCAATCGTAGTTTTCAAATCAAGGTAGGTGCCGCGGTTTACTTCTACTTGCGCTTGTTCCCTCTTCTGTGCTTCAACGATTTCCTTTAGCTCAATATACTTGAAGAACAGGAATGAATTAATCCCCATGCTCACCGCGATCACTAATACCAAAAGAGAAATAAGAATGAAAAATAGGGTGTTTTTTATGCTTTCCATAGTAGGTACCTTTATTATCGTTGTCAGTAATCAGTTTTCAGCACTCAGGGTTAAGTGCCATTGTCCTGCTCTTTGAAACTCAGCTTACCGTAATTAATTTTACTGAGGGGTAGTATTTTTTTATTAAATATGCTATAGTGTAATTGCTGGTTATGGAAGGCCCCTCCTTTTATGGCATCAGGTACTATACCTTATGCCATACCATAGCCAGCATTTTATTTATTTTCCTATAGTTGCTCATCATGGTGGGGCTTCTTTTCTTTCAGTCTGTCTACCTCCCCCCAGTACTCTTCTTTAATTCTAGCCGATTCCTCTCCCAGGGCATCATCTAAAAAGGCCTGAATGAATTCTTCAATAATACTGACGGAGTGTTCATCGACTGACTCGAAATAGACACCCAAGCCATCCGCATGGGTTCCGTGATGTTTTACCACCCCCTTGACCTTGATTTTATGAGGTGCGTTGGGGAAATCGAGAATGAGCTCAATGTGGGAGCCGATGGGTAAGAGTTGAGCGAATCCTCCCTTTTTCTCAATGAAACAACCGTCAACAGAGATGTCTCTCGTTTCTCCCTGTCGATGGTGTTTATCTTTTACGATTATCCCAAATTTCAGTCGTGGTCGTTCTCTCCTTTTTTGCATCGAAGCTCCTTTATAGTATATGAATGTTTGCTTGTTGTCCTGTTAACATGATGTATTACTTCTTAATAGGAAATCTTGTCTCACTCGTTACCTAAAGTGAACTATCAGTTGATTGTTTTAAAAACTAAGAGGTGACAGTCGGAGCGAGGAATATATTGTTTTACCTCCTTGCCCCATACATAGAGAGTTTCAGTGTTGCTTATGATATCGATAACCCCTATCCTTTCATAAAAGCGGTTGAGGTAAAGAGAGAGCCATTTAAAGATCAGGAGATGGGATTGTGGTCTTACTAACCATGAAGTTGGAACATTAACAAACACGAGGTATGGTGGTCTTGCTTTTTCAACCTCTTGGATCATCTCCTTTTGCATGGTGAGTGCAAAGGGATGGGTTTCCATTAGTGCATAGGTGTAAATATACCCGGTAGCTGAGTGCCGCTGGGCATAGAAAAAGATCTGGGGCTCTGAACCTATAACCGCAATACGATCGTGGGAGGAACTATTTTGTCTAATAAATCGAGCAATTTCTAGTGATTCCGGGAAAGGATTTCCACCATA
>CAYYOQ010000375.1:0-2221 GCA_964473235.1 uncultured Thermodesulfobacteriota bacterium
TTTTGGATAGGTTTTTCATCCGAGGAGTGTCTTATGGAAGATCTCGACAGGAAGGAAGAAATGCTTAAGGAGTTGTTACAAGAGAGGGCAAAGATTGATGAACTCCTCCAGGATAAGTTCACCAGAGACCTCACCATTATGTTCACTGACATACAAGGTTCTACCTCTTTCTTTGAATCTCGGGGTGATATCAATGGTCTCAGTATGGTTTTTAAGCACAATCAAATGCTGTTCCCGGTCATTGAAACTCATCAGGGTCGCGTCATCAAGACCATCGGCGATGCCATCATGGCTTCTTTCCCAGATGTGGTGAGGGGAGTGGGGGCAGCAATTGAGATGCAGCGAACGCTGTCAGCCTATAATGCTGCATGTCCTGCGCACGATCGCATTCACATAAGAATTGGCTTACACGCAGGGAAGGGCATCGCCTGGTCTGATGATGTCTTCGGGGATCTGGTTAATATAGCTGCCAGAGTAGAATCGATGGCTGAGCCGGGACAGATTTTGATTTCTCGCACCGCGTTTGACGCACTTAGGTATATCGATGATGTCGTGTGCAGGTTTTTTGATCGGGTGAGGTTTAAGGGAAAAAAGGAGGCGATGGAACTCTACCGGGTGGTGTGGGATGGTGAGGAAGGCAGAGCGGCATCTACTGTTCCGGGTGCTGGGTCGAAGGCACGTTATCTAGACTATGAAGATGTCGCCTCTTGCACTCTTGAAAAGGCAGGAGAGGAGAGAGGAGAGAGGGAAGGAGTAGACGAGCACGCTCTCAAAGGGGATTACCTGGTGAAGAAGCATAGCTCTCAGTCTATCGACGTTACCATAACCTTACCTTTCTTTAAGCGTGTACGCCTTTTAGGGATGGGCACGCTGTTGGTGATTATTCTTATCGTGGGTGCACTGATCTGGCGGGATAGGATGGTAAAGGATGACCTTTACCAGGTGGCCTATCAACAGTTGAAAGAACGAAAGATAGAGGAGTCAATGAAAAGTTTCACTCGATTAAAACCGGCAGAGGCATACTTTGAGGGATTAGCAGCAGTCTACTGGGAAACAGGAGACTATGAAAAGGCAATGGTTATGTGCGAGCGGGTGGACGGGATGGGTCGAAGGAATCTCTACAGTCATGTGATCAGGGGAAATATATTGTGGAGTAGAGGTAGTATTGATGAGGCAACGCGAGAGTATGAAAAGGCAACCCGGTTGACCAGAGGAGCAGATTGGCAGCGGGCAGAGGCATTCAACCGCTTGGGAAGACTCTATGCAGCTCAACACCACCCAGAGAAGGCTTCTGCACACTATGCTCAGGCAGCCAAGTATGATCCTGATTCACCGGAGGTGTATACCAATCAGGGGATGCTTTCAGAGAGGGTGGGAAATAGTGCTGAGGCAGTATCGAGCTATAAAAAGGCGCTGGCGCTCAAACCCCAGGATGCTATGGTAGGCGCACTCCTTGAGGAAGCTCAACGCAAAAAGCAACTTACCGAAGACCAGGAAAGGAGCCAGCGCATAGATGCCTTGGTGGCAGAGCTCATCAAGAGTTATAAGGAGAAAGATAACAAGGGGACCCCCACTAATGAAGATCGCTGGACGTCAACACCACTCACCCTCACCTTTCTTAACTTTGAAAGGAGGGGAGCACCTTCTCTCCGTGATGGAGAAGATGAGTATTTTCTGCTGCAGCTTACTGCGCACTTGCAAGAAAGCGGGAGGGTTCAGCTGGTAGAGCGGGATGTGCTCCCTAAACTCCTGGAGGAGCTTACGCTGGGCGCATCTGACCTGGCTGACCCTGCATCTGCCCTCAGGATTGGAAGAATCGTTGCAGCTCGGCTGATTGCGACTGGTTCGTTCACTCGTTATGAGCATGAGCTTCAGGTGAATATCCGGTTGATAGAACCGGAAACCACCTTACAGAAGATAGTGATTGTAGAAAATGCTGAGCAGAGGATACCACTTGAAGAGCTCTCCAGAAGAGTAGCTCACCAAATTATAGAGAGGTTTGCGCAGCTCTATCCATTGCGAGGGAAGGTTGTTTCTCTTAAAGGTGAGGAGCTTCTGCTCAACATTGGCTCTGGCCAGGGAGTAAGTTCAGGGATGGTGATGAAGGTAATGGAAACACCGGAGCCAGTTAAGATAAAGGGGAAGTTGATGACCCCGGGCGGTAGGAAAAGGGGAATGGTGAGAGTAACTTCAGTTGAACCCACGCGTGCCTACGCACGCA
>CAYYOQ010000376.1:0-2213 GCA_964473235.1 uncultured Thermodesulfobacteriota bacterium
TAACAGAGTGGCACTCACCGGCGGCAGAGGATTGCTCAAGAAACATCCGATTTCCTTCCCGCTTTTTTGTAAGAGGTACCCAATTTCCTTAAGCTTCACTGGGTTTGATAAAAGTGAGTTATCAAGAAAAAAGAGAGCAGCTGTTTTACTGCGTTCGTCGACATCCTCAATACCGAATTGCTTCAGCACAGTAAGCCTATGATTTCTTGGAGCTGTAATGGCATCAACCATTTTTCTAAGACTCTTAGGTTTTAGGGTATCCGGTACTATTCTTCTAAGTTCTTCTATAATTGATATGGCGGGTGTGTAACGGATACCTCGCTGGCACAAGTCCTCACAATAGCCGCACAAGGTACAACTATAGAGCACTTTTACGAGGTCTTTATTCCATCTCAGATTACCCTGTGCAATGCCGCGTGCCAGGTAAATGAGCCCTGCTGGTTCATAAGCGCCATAAAACGTCATCCCGCACGGGCACTGCGTAGAAAATGCTATTTGAGGAACCTCATCCTGGGTAACTCCTCGGCATGCTCCGCATCTGATACAGCATAGTGTCTTTTCCAAGAATTCTTCTCTATTCATGGCTATTGCTTTTCATCCTGCGGTGCTTGAGAACCACCTTAGAGATTAAAACCTTAGAGGGTTACGTTTTTACTGCTTCCTGTTCAGACTCAGATGGTAAAGTTACCGTTAAATCCCGCTCGTATAGTATTTTTGAGCACTGATAAAATCGGGAATGAACTGAACGTCTCAAGTTTTGTGATCAAATCAGGTCTTTCTGACTTTATGGTAGGAATGATCTTTGCCATTGCCTTGCCCATATGGATGGGTACCTCATAGGGATCAAGGACAGTAGGAAGCGTGTCGTGTATTTTGCTAAAAATGTAATTTATTTCATCATCTGAACAGAGAATCGGCATCAAGAAGTTTTTTAAAAACACCTGGTAATCCATCTTTTCCAGATGGTGTGTTCTCCACCACCTGAGGTATGGTTGTATACCCTCCTCATTATGCATTCCTTCTTTAAGGGCAAAGGTGATGGTAGTAGCAGCCTTCCATCCACACATCACCGCTCCGGTCATCTCTGCTTCCTGGCACCATCCTGCATCACCTGCAAAAAGTATGTTATCCTTAAAGGGATGAAAAATAGGGGCATAGATATTACCTACTACCGCGCAACGCTTTATCCTTTTAGCATGCTTAAACCAGCTTGAGAATCTACTCTCTTTAGTAAAATAATTGAAAAGCGTTTCGTGATCATTTGCAGGGTCGACACTGCCTACCATTACCAGCCACACCTCATCACCCTGGTAGTTCCACGCCCTTGGAACTATAAAGGCAAGCATAGGCGGGTCTCCACTGCGGATAAGGAGCTGGTACAGTGCGTAAGAATGCGGCAGGTCAAGATTGGTCATTTCGTAAGCCCAGGAGGTTACGGTACCATAGAAACCTCGGTTTTGATTAAGCCCAAGCACCCGGGCAGTTCTCGATGCCCGTCCATCTGCCGCAATAGCAAAGGCACCCTTGAAGCTTTTGCCTTTCGCCGTGTATACACAGACTGTGTCGCCTACTTTTTTGACCTCAACAACATTTGCTCCAGTGAAAATATGTACCCCAAGTTTCCGGCATTCCTCCAGCAGGCCTCTTAAAAACCAGCTCTTATCATATACCGCACTTGCCCTGCCTGCCTTACCTTTTTGAACATTGGCTGAATAATCGCCGAAGCTAATCTTTTCTCCCCCTGGAGAGTATATCTCCCAGGAGAAGAAATCCTTGGTGGGACCATTGTATTTCAAGTTGAACCCATGGTGGGGAAAGCAGAGCAGCCCCTTTTCTTGGTTATGGATTATCCGCTCACCCATATACTTTCCCGAAAGTGTCACCAGCATCATAGCGCATAGCCTAAGAATCTCATGGATGGTCTCTTTTCTTTCCACAAGGGCAACAGAAAGACCGTTTTCCGCAGCTATTTTAGCAGCAGTAAGTCCAGCCGGTCCAGCACCGACTATCACCACATCATATGTTTTCATATCAATTCAACGACCCGTTCAGATGCATTATAGAGGTGTGAAAGAGTATAACTCGCTCACTTATAGCTGTGTACTGAATTCTCTTACTTAATTCCAAGATGAGTAGTACACCACTCAGTAGTGTGATGCATCACCCGTTCAAAACCTGGACCATGATAGAGCTCATAATGTTTGAATCCCTTG
>CAYYOQ010000377.1:0-2211 GCA_964473235.1 uncultured Thermodesulfobacteriota bacterium
GATTAAGTGTAGAAAATGTTACAGGTATAGTCAAGAGATATGGCATTTGATTCTCTCTATAAAATAGTGTACATATATACTACTAGTAACACTATTCTACTTTTGTTTTTAAAAAGGTGTGCATGATGAAGATAAATAGTTTCATGGTAAAAGGAAAGAAGTTAACCACGAGGAATGCACTCATTGGTACGGGTGTAGTACTGGTGCTGTTGGTAGTAATCGTAGTCCTTTTTAAGAGGGGCAGTCGGGGAGATAAGTATGAAACAGTGGTTATCGATCGTGGTGATATCATAGAAAAGATTACGGCAACAGGTACCATCAATCCTGTCATCACTGTTCGAGTGGGTAGTCAGGTTTCTGGTAGGATTGCCAGGATCTATGCGGATTTTAACTCTCAGGTAACTCAGGGGCAGATTATTGCCCAGCTGGAGACCGATATCTATCAGTCAAGAGTTGAACAAGCAGAAGCCAACTACAAGATGGCGCAATCCCAGCGGGAAGAAGCCAGAGTTACCTTCGTAGATGCAGAAAATAACCTCAAGAGGATCAGGAATTTACGCGAGGGGCTGGTGGCATCGGAGAGAGACTTGGAGATTGCAGAGACCAAATGCGATGCAGCTAAATCCAGTTTATCAGCTGCACATGCCAGAGAAGAGCAGGCACGAGCCACCCTCAATGCGGCCAAGTATGACCTAGAGCACACCACCATCTACTCACCAGTGGATGGGGTTGTGATTTCCCGAAACTGTGATGTAGGACAGACAGTAGTGGCCAATTTCCAGACCCCTGATCTCTTTTTGATTGCCCAGGATCTTACCAAAATGCAGGTAGAGGCATATGTAGATGAAGCAGATATCGGGAAAGTTCAGATAGGTCAGCAGGTTCAGTTTACCATTGATGCCTTCCCGGAGAGGGCCTTCAAAGGTAAAGTTTCTCAGGTGCGGTTTGCGCCTAAGGAGGCGCAGAATGTGGTAACCTATACGACAGTGGTGGAAGTTGATAACCCTGATCTCACCTTGCGTCCGGGGATGACCGCTGCGGTGTCGATTATTGCTGATGAGAAAAAGAATGCATTGAGGGCTGCCAATATCGCCCTGCGGTTTAAAGCGGATCCTGCGGATAAGGATTTACTGGTGCATGAAAATAATAAGGACGAGGAATCGACGGGAAATGAGCATCCTGGCAGTGTTCGGCATAAGTTATGGGTTATTGATGCTCAGGAGAAGGTGAAAAGGGTGCCGATAGAAGTGGGGATATCTGATGGGCGGGTCACTGAAATTGTGGGAGGAGCAGTGGGGGAAGGTGAAAGGATAATTGTGGGGTACCTTTCAAAGGGGAAGGGGTCAACTTCTTCTGAATCATCAGGTTTCCGGTTTGGATTCAGGCGATGAAGTACTATGAACGGTTGTATCGTTGCTGAAGATCTCCATAAGACCTACTATTTAGGCAATGAGGTAGAAGTTCCTGCGCTGAGAGGGGTATCGCTCAATGTAGAGTGTGGTGAATTTGTGGCGGTGATGGGGCCCTCCGGTTCAGGGAAATCTACCTTCATGAATCTCTTGGGCTGCCTTGATATCCCCAGTCATGGGAGGCTTTTGCTCAATGGAAAGGAAGTATCCTCCCTTACCCCGACTCAATTAGCGAAAGTGCGAAACAGGGAGATCGGCTTTATCTTCCAGAATTTCAACCTCCTTCCCAGAACCAGTGCTGTGGAGAATGTGGAGATTCCCATGCTCTACAGCAGGGTCAGCACCTCCGAACGTTATCGTCGGGCGGTGGAAGCTCTGGAGAGGGTAGGGTTAAAGGGGAGGATGCATAACCTTTCTAACCAACTCTCGGGGGGTGAGCAGCAGAGGGTTGCGATCGCACGGGCGTTGATTAATAACCCTTCCCTCATCCTGGCCGATGAGCCAACCGGTAACCTTGACACTCATACCAGTAACGAGATAATGCAGATTTTAAAAGAGTTCAATGAGCTCTCTGGTATGACCGTTATTCTGGTGACCCATGAGGCGGATATCGCTCGCTACGCGAAGCGTAAGGTATTGTTTCGTGATGGCAAGATTGTAAGTGATCAGTGAGGGGATATGGAGTTTTTTTCGACCATTCGGGTTGCGCTCAAGGCGTTGAGGAGGAACAAGCTTCGCTCACTGCTTACGGTATTGGGTGTGGTCATTGGAGTGTGTGCGGTGATCACCCTGGTGAATCTGG
>CAYYOQ010000378.1:0-2204 GCA_964473235.1 uncultured Thermodesulfobacteriota bacterium
TCAATAACCCCACTACTTATTAAGAACATATTTCCATGAAAACTTCAAATCAGGCGAGGGATGTGTTATATAACTATAGGATTTTATTAAATAAACCACTATCCGGATTACAACGCATAACCTCTATTATTCATGACAAAGGACAGTGCAGTTATGAAACGAGGCAAGAGAAGCAGTGAGGTTAAGAGAGGAATCAGGGACTATCATAGAGACAGAAGAGATATTTTGAAACTGGTTCCTAAGCTAAGAAAAATTAAGAAGAAGAGCAGGTAGATCCCTCATCTTACTTTCTTACCGTTACACATTTTAGATTAGATGCGGAGAGTATTTTAGTGAAGACATGCAATTTCTGTGGAAATGAGCTAGATATAAGAGGCTTCGTTGGAAGAGATGCACTCTGTCCTCATTGTCATCGTGATTTGAAGTGTTGTCTTAATTGTGCACTATATGATGTTGTTTCCGACTACTGCAGGGAACCTCTGAGTGAAGGGATAGATGATCGCGAAAAAGGTAATTTTTGTGACTTTTTTATCTTTAGTGAGAGGGTTGCACCGCAGAGGACTGACGACAGGGTGAAGAAGGCGAGGGAAGAGTGGGAAAAGCTTTTTAAGAAATAGATGGTTGAACGGGGAGTAAGGTAAACAATGTATTGAAATATAAAGCAAAAATAAGGCTTGACAAACTATAAAAAATAAACTTTAATCAATAAATTACACTAGATTTTAACTAAAAAAAGCAAAAACCATGTTTGAAAACCTTACCGATAAGTTAAATCATACCTTCAAACGCTTGAGGGGTCATGGTAAGCTCAGTGAGCAGAATATTCAGGATGCGCTCAAGGAAGTCCGGATTACCCTTCTTGAAGCCGATGTGAATTTCAAGGTGGTCAAGGGGTTCATTGAGGGCGTCAGACAAAAAGCCTTGGGCCAAGAAGTTTTAAAAAGCCTTACCCCCGCTCAACAGTTTATTAAGGTGGTGAGGGATGAGCTTATTTCCCTCATGGGTGAAAGCGAAAGCGATCTCCATTTTTCCGGGAAAGGTCCCCACGCCATTATGGTAGTGGGATTGCAGGGTTCAGGTAAAACAACCACTATTGGCAAATTAGCGCGATTACTGATGGATAAACACTTTACCCCTCTTTTAGTTCCTGCTGATGTCTATCGTCCCGCGGCCATCGAGCAGCTAAAGACGCTCGGTGAGCAGCTAGGCGTTGCGGCTTATGATGCTGATCCTGCCCAGAATCCGGTTGAAATTTGCAAAGGGGCACTTAACTTCTCCCGCATGAAGGGCTTTGATATGCTCTTAATCGATACTGCGGGGAGATGGCACATCGATGAAGCGTTGATGGATGAGCTCAGGAAAATTAAGGGGGAGATCAACCCGCAGGAGATTCTCCTGGTTGCTGATGCGATGACTGGACAAGAAGCGGTTAATGTGGCGGCCCGGTTTAATGAGGCGTTGGCTATTGACGGGGTTATTCTTACCAAGCTGGATGGTGATGCTCGAGGGGGGGCAGCACTCTCTATCAGAGCGGTTACCCAGAAACCCATCAAGTTCGTGGGGGTGGGGGAGAAATTGGATGCCCTGGAAGTGTTTTATCCGGAAAGGATGGCTTCCCGCATTCTGGGAATGGGTGACGTACTCTCCTTCATTGAGAAGGCTGAAGCAGCTATCAACACAGAGGATGCCCTCGCCCTAGAGAAGAAAATAAAAAAAGAGGGGTTTACCCTGGAGGACTTTAGGAGCGTATTCCAGCAGATGAAAAAGATGGGTCCATTGCAGGATGTGGTGGGTATGATTCCCGGTGTCAACCCTAAGGTGCTTAACTCAATTCAGGTTGATGAGAGAAAGTTGCTCAGGATGGAGGCAATACTGAACTCCATGACCACGCAGGAGAGGGCGCGCCCTACTGTTTTGGATGGGAGCCGCCGCAAGAGGATTGCAAGGGGGAGTGGCACCAGTGTGCAGGAGGTAAATACCTTACTTAAACAGTATATGCAGACCCGTAAGGTACTGAAGTCTTTTAGTGGCAGGAGAATGAAGGATATAGGCAGGTTTTTATTTAACCAATAGTGTCGAATTATTTGTGAGGTGAAGAGAAAATGGCTGTTAAGATTAGATTAGCTCGTTTTGGCACCAACAAGAAACCGTTTTACAGGGTCGTCGTAGCCGATTCTGCCTCCCCCCGAAATGGTCGATTCATC
>CAYYOQ010000379.1:0-2186 GCA_964473235.1 uncultured Thermodesulfobacteriota bacterium
CCTTCAAGGGAGAGGGGATGTCTTTGACTTTTTACGAGATCATCAAGGTTAGGTAAAGAGGGATCTATTGCGTATGGAGAAGAGGAAAACCTATTTTGCCTGTCAGGCCTGTGGTTATCAGTCCTCAAAGTGGATGGGGAAGTGTCCCAATTGCAATGAGTGGAACACCCTGGTCGAAGAACAAATCATTTCAGGGGGAGACTACCACCATAGATTGGTAGGCATCAGGAGCGAGGGAGAAATTCCCCAGCCTATAAGTGAAGTGACCAGCAGTGAAGAATCTCGCATTAAAACAGGAATCGGTGAATTTGACCGTGTGCTGGGAGGTGGCATTGTATTAGGTTCGGTTGTCCTTATCGGAGGGGACCCCGGGATTGGCAAGTCAACGCTCCTCTTGCAGGCGTTACACGGGATAGCAGCCACTGATGGTAAAGTGCTCTATATCTCAGGCGAGGAATCGGCACGCCAGACCAAGATGCGTGCGGAAAGGCTCTCGGTGTGCTCACCGCAGTTGTTTGTACTGGCGGAGAACTCGTTAGAAAGGATAATAAAAGAGATACAGGGGCTTAACCCCAGGGTAGTCGTCATCGACTCCATTCAGACCATGTATACCCTTGAACTGCAATCTGCACCTGGCAGCATTGGCCAGGTGAGAGAGTCTTCTGCAAAACTCATTATGCTCTCAAAGAGCAGGGAGATTTCAAGCTTCATCATTGGACATGTGACCAAGGAGGGGGCAATAGCAGGGCCGCGGGTACTGGAACACATGGTCGATACCGTCCTCTATTTTGAAGGTGACCGTGGCCATCCCTACCGGATATTGAGGGCAGTAAAAAATAGATTTGGCTCCACCAATGAAATTGGGGTTTTTGAGATGAAGGATTTCGGACTCTCTGAAGTTTCAAATCCCTCTGAGGTATTTCTCACCCGGAGGCTTGCGGATGTGCCGGGTGCAGTGGTGGTTGCCTGTATGGAGGGATCAAGACCCCTTCTGGTAGAGATACAGGCCCTGGTGAGTACCACCAACCTTGGTGTTCCCCGAAGAACTTCTATTGGTGTTGACCACCATCGAGTATCAATGCTCGCTGCGGTGCTGGAGAGAAACCTCAAGATTCCCCTCTATAACAAAGATATTTTCCTCAATGTTGCAGGGGGGGTAAAGATTGAAGAACCAGCGGTTGACCTGGGAGTGGTGGTTGCCATTGCATCAAGTGCCTTGAATAAACCGGTTGATGCTAAAAAGGTATTTATAGGCGAAGTAGGATTAACCGGTGAGGTAAGGGGTATATCACAGGTGGATATTCGGTTGAAGGAAGCTTCCAAACTTGGTTTTACCACCTGCATTTTACCAGAGGTAAATAGAGAGAGGGTAAAGGGTACTTCCCCCATAGAGTTATATGGGGTTTCATCGGTCAGTGGCGTTTTAAAGGTACTGTCATGATGTAACGTTATTAGTCCTCTGTGATCAGTTGTCAGTGGTTCGCGTTTTGATTCTTGGATATTTTTTACTACCCTGACTATGGTAAACTGATTACTAAAAACTGTAATTGAGGTTATCAATGCTTATGCCTATCGCAAAAGAGGGAAGGTCATACATACTCATTGTTTCACTTGTTGCCACGCTGCTATCAATTTTTTCGTTCATCTATCCTTCTTTACTTTTAAGAATAGCTGTTTTACTGTGCTGGGGTGCATTTATAGTGGTGGTTAATTTTTTTCGTGATCCAGAGCGGGAAGTCCCTGGTGATCCTCGGAATATTATTTCACCTGCCGATGGGAAGGTGCTGGATGTCAGCATAGTCTCAGAAGAAACGTTTCTCCATCGGGAAGCCATCCGGGTGTCTATTTTTATGTCACTCTTTGATGTCCACGTCAATCGTGCCCCCGTAGAGGGGATGGTTAACTATATTCACTATCATAGGGGAAAATACTTACCTGCGTATAGGGAAAAGGCTTCTTTAGATAATGAACAAATGACTATTGGTTTTATCTGGTCACCGCAGGAAGAAAGAAAAGAAAAAGAATTAAAAATTATGATACGCCTGATTGCAGGAGTAATAGCGAGGAGAATTGTTTTTTGGAAGAAGCTGCACGATACGGTAGGACAGGGTGAGAGGATAGGGATGATTAAATTTGGCAGCAGGGTAGAGGTCTATCTACCGCAGGGCATAGAACTTTTAATTAAG
>CAYYOQ010000380.1:0-2175 GCA_964473235.1 uncultured Thermodesulfobacteriota bacterium
TAGGCTTTAGTATGAGGTATGTAAACACTTCATCAGGAGAGCGTTCACCCACCCTTAGGAAGTAATTGCTTTTCCCTCGCGAATATGCTACTAAATTTTAAACTAGTACTATGGAGGTGTAACCACATGCAGGTAAAAGTCAAACTTTTTGCGACGTTGAGAGACTATCTTCCCAAAAATAGTGATGGTAAATCCTGTCAGATGGAAATCGATGAAAAAACTACTATCACCCAGATCATAAAAAAATTAAAAATCCCTGATGAGATACCCAAAATCATCCTGGTCAATGGTCTTCAGGGTTCTCCCGATCAAACCCTTAACGATAGTGATGTGCTGAGCATCTTTCCACCAGTGGCAGGGGGATAAAATAAAAAATTCGAAATCCGAAGCACGAAACTCGAAAAAAAACAGTCCACAGTCCATAGTCGATAGTCCATGAAGGGGAAATTCGAAGCACGAAGCACGAAACAAATCCGAATGATCAAAATTCAAATTACCAAAACATGTGTTTTAAACTTTTGAACATTCGAATTTTGAATTTGTTTAGAATTTCGGATTTCGATATTCGAATTTGGAACCATTATTGAACCCCAGAACCCTGTGACCTGATAACTGTAACCCACATCTCACATCTTAACCTCGACAATTTTTTACCAACCATCGCAGCGATGACTAAAAATAATAACCTCATACTCACCGATGCAGAAAAAACCCGCTACCACCGGCAAATGATTATTTCAGGCTGGGGAGAAGATGGTCAAAAAAAGCTGAAACAGGCTACGGTTTTTATTGCAGGTGCAGGAGGATTAGGAAGCCCTGTGGCTATCTATCTGGCCGCAGCAGGAGTAGGATGCTTAAGAATCTGTGATTTTGGAGAACCTGATCTCTCTAATTTAAATCGACAGATTTTACATACCGATGAAGACATAGGAAAAAACAAGGCGCTCTCTGCCAAAGAGACGATAGCAAAAATTAACCCTCATGTAAAAGTAGAACACTTCTCAGATAAGATCGAGCGAGAGAATAGCGCTCAACTGGTAGGTAATGCCCAGATCATCGTTGACTGTATGGATAACTTTCCGACGAGGCATGTCCTCAATGAATGTGCGGTTAAAACAGGACTCCCTTTCGTCCATGCAGGTGTATTTGGGATGTCGGGTCAGATCATTTTCATTCACCCTCCTGAAACCCCTTGTTTGTATTGTGTCTTTCCTGGGTCTCCCCCACCCGAGGTGTTTCCCATTGTAGGTGCAACTGCCGGCGTAATTGGTACACTCGAGGCACTTGAGGTGCTCAAGTACTTAACCGGTAAGGGCACCACTTTGAAGAACAGAATGCTTTTCTGGAATGGGGAACTTATGACCTTTCATGAAATCCCGCTTCAGAAAGATCCAAAGTGCCCGGTATGTAGAAATAAAAAATAGGGTTCAGGGAGTAGGGTCTGGGGAGCAGGGTAATAACTTGGGATTTTAAAGTCTGTCTTTAGTCAATGTATGACTATTTAAAGCTGCTGTGCCTTTTGATATGCAATTAAGTCTTTATAGCTTTTAATTTTTTAAACATTATTCAATTGCTGCATACTTCTATTGTTATCCTTACACTGCACCCTACTTCCTGAACCCTGTCCCCTGCATTTTTTCACTCATTTTTATGCTTAATCTCTTCGTACCGTGCCTTAAAGTCAAAACCCTTATAGTGGGGACTCCTCTCATTATGACACTGCCTGCAATTCTGTTCAGTGGGAGTAATGACGAGACCTGCCTCAATCGCTAACTTCCTTTGAGCTTCAGGTTTCTCCCTATATTTTTGCTGGTTCATGATGGTAGCATTGCTATACTTACTGCCTGGACCATGGCAGGCTTCACACTGAATGCCCGGAAGATTCACCTCTTTACCAGTAGTATGACACTCATAACACTTGGGATCCTTTTGTTCGTTTTCCTTTAATCTATCAAAGGCTGTTGCATGCTTTGTTTCTTTCCAGGTTTTATAAATCTTGAAATGACACGTCTTGCATTTCACCACCCCTTTATAGGTTGTCTCCTCACCACCTATGCACTCATTCACTGTAAAAAAGAATATACATAGAAAGAGCACTATAAAATAACTTCTCATCTATTGCACCTCACCTTTCAGTTTCAGTATTTTCAATACTTCAATTGGACTAACGCCCAC
>CAYYOQ010000381.1:0-2142 GCA_964473235.1 uncultured Thermodesulfobacteriota bacterium
AATACAACATATTGTATGTTAGTAATTGTGACTAAAAGCTTAACATAACTACCATCTATGAAATCTGCTTATAGCACTTCCGATTGAAGGTTACATGATGTAACCGTCACAAACCAAACTTTTAACGCTTCTCACATCATTAGAAGTAGTACCAAGGTAGGCATTTACTATATGTTTGATCTAGAATGTTCAATTGTCCTATGCACTCTAAACCTCAATAAAAAGTTATTAGATCAAATCTGATGAAGTCGTAAAAAGTAAAAGAAATTGTCATTGCGAACGACGTGAAGCAATCTCTTCCTTTGTAAGTACTTGAAAAACCAAGATTGCCACGTCGCTTCGCTCCTCGCAATGACACCTGTCAGGACTTTTTACGACGCTATCAAATCTGGATTTCTACAAATAATTCTATCCTAGGCAATACGCTCCTTCAACCTTTTTCAAAGAGCAGCAGCAACCCGATCTAATGTAGATAGCTTGATATCTTCTGCATGATTTTCAATTCGTGAAATTACGGTCTTCTTAGTCTTAAGTTTACGAGCAAGTTCCTCCTGAGTTAAACCGACTGATTCACGTGCCTGCCGAAGCAGCACACCTACTTTGAACTGTTCGTAACTCTTATCTGAAACCCTTAGAGAATGTTTTATCTCTCTTGCTCCTCTCGCCTATATTTTTTTCATGGAAGTTTATTTAAAAATCCTCTTACCCATTGGAATAAAAAGTGTTAATATAAATTGGGATCAGGGTGAAGGGCTTAGAGAGCAGGGGATAGTAGTTGATGGTCGATAGTCAACGGTAAGGGAAAATGATTAATTCTATGAATGAAATGAGCAGGAGACTATTTCTAAAGTGGATAACTATCGTAGGCAGTTATTTTGCTGGCATATTCTCTTTCCCTTTCCATCTCTTCGGTGCTCCTGGTAAATCTTCTCACGACGAGTCAAATAAAAAGGTTCCACCCCCTGGAACTGGTGTGAAGAAAAGCAGGGTAGTGATGGTTAAAAATAGTGCGGGTTTTGATAGTAACCGGGGGATTAATCTACAGGTGGTAGATGAGATGCTCAACAATGGTATGCCTAAACTTACCGGTGAGTCTTCTCCTGATAGCGCCTGGAAACGCCTCTTCAAACCAAATGACATAGTGGGCATCAAAGTCAATGCCCTGGGTGGAAGAGAAATCGCAACCCACACTGAGGTGGTAAATGCGATAGTTTTGGGTCTTACTCGTGTGGGCATTCCTGAGCAAAACATCATCATTTGGGACCGGCTCACCCGGGAGTTGGAAAGCTCGGGGTATACCATTAATACCTCTCGAAAAGGAGTCAGGTGTTTTGGTACTGATGCCGATTACGATCCCTCTCCGGAAATGGTAGGGTCAATTGGCAGTTGTTTCAGCTCTATTGTTTCATCCCTCTGCACTGCACTAATCAATATCCCGGTGCTCAAAGACCATGATCTGGCTGGAGTCTCGCTGAGTCTCAAGAATTTCTATGGTGCTATCCATAACCCTAATAAGTACCATGATAATAGATGCGACCCCTATATTGCTGATGTAAATAGCCACCCCTATATAAAAGACAAGCTCCGTTTGGTTATCTGCGATGCGCTCACCATGCAGTACCAGGGAGGACCTGCCTATAAACCTCAGTGGGCTCTGGATTACTGTGGCTTACTCTTGAGCCGGGATCCAGTTGCCATTGATCGCATAGGTGCAAAACTCATTGAAGATACACGGAAGGAAAAAGGGCTTCCCTCCCTCAAGGAAGCAGGCAGGGAACCAGTTCATATTGCGAGTGCAGCGAAGAGAAATCTTGGAATTAGTGATCTTGAAAGCATAGAATTGGTAACCGGATAAAAAGGTTTTTATCATGACGGGCTATACCAGAAGAGATTTTTTAAAGTGCCTTTCCCAGGGTCTTTGCAGTATGGGTCTAATTTCTCAGGTTGATAACTTGTGCCCATCCCTAATGACCCCTCACGTCTGGGCTCAAGAGGAACCCAATGTGAAAGAGGTAATGTTTTATAAGAAACTGGCGGATTTGAAAATTCAGTGTGAGATTTGTCCTAAAAAGTGCGAGATTGCTGATCTAGAGCGGGGTTACTGCGGGAATAAGGAAAATAGGAAAGGGAGCTACTATAGTC
>CAYYOQ010000382.1:0-2129 GCA_964473235.1 uncultured Thermodesulfobacteriota bacterium
CAGATTGATATTAAGAAGGCTGCAAGGGAGTTTGCCATAGGGGAATTTCCTAATGTCGCAAAAGATGCTGATGTGAATGAAGAGTTTCCTAAGGATTTATTTAAGAAAGCATGCAGGAATGGATTTATTGGAGTTTATATTGGAGAGAAATATGGAGGTGCTGGGTTGGGATTATTTGAGCATGCTCTTATTTTAGAAGAATTTTGGAGAGTGGACCCTGGGTGTGGCAATATATTATTATCCACTATAGGCTCCCAATTAATTCAACTTTATGGGACAGAAGAGCAAAAGAGAAGATTCCTACAACCCCTACCCAGAGGGGAAGCAATGATGGGGATCCCATGCTGCTCCGAGTATGAGTTTAGAGGAGATCTTTCAAAAATTGGGATATCGGCTAAGAGAGATCAGGATAATGGTTTTAGTATTCATGGAGAAAAAGCTCTTGTAATCAATGGTTCCCTTGCTGATCATCTTATTCTAACCTGTTCAACAAATCCTAACTCAGATTTAATAGATGGTCGGTACAGCAATTTCATAGTATCGACTCGAGATGATAGAATCTGCAAAGAAGCTCTAAAAAATAAATTAGGGATAAGGGCTACCGATTTTGCTTATATCAGCCTAAATAATGTTCGTGTATCCAAAGAAGACCTTATTGGAAAAGAAGATAAAGGGTTTGAGCAAATAGATCATTTTTTAGATTGGTTAAAAGTTTGTTCTGCTGCTCAGGGGTTGGGGGTTTCTGAAGGGGCCCTCGATCAATCCATAAAATATGCAAGAACAAGGGTACAGTTCAGTGTTCCTATCGGAAGATTTGAGGCGATTCAGTTTAAAATTGCAGATATGGCAACGAAGGTAGAATCAGCTCGGTGGTTATGCTATAGAGCTGCAAGAAAAATTGATCGTGGAGAGGAAGATAAGAAATTAATCTCTATGGCAAAATGGTACACAGCTCAAATATGTTTAGAAGTAACAGGTGAAGCGATTCAAATCCATGGGGGTTACGGGTTTATTAAAGATCTTGATGTAGAGCGTTTTTATCGTGATGCTCAATCCTTAAGCTTTGTTTCTGGAAGAAAGTACTTCGAAAAGAAGTCTATTGCCGAGAATCTATTGGGTAAGTGCTGAATTAAGTTTGGAGGCCTTATGGGGTAGGATTTTGCGAGCGTGGGAAAGGGGGTAATTTTATTGATAAAGGAATACGTGAAATCGAAGAAAATTACCAATGAATCCATAAATAGAAAGGACTGAAAATGGAATACAAGGACATCATTTTGGAAAAAAAGAACAATATTGCTATTCTAACTCTTAACCGTCCTTCCGAACTTAACACAATGACTATTCGGACGATGAATGAGATCCAAGATGGAATCAGGGAATTGGATGATGATGATCAGATTAAGGTATTAATCATAACTGGTGTGGGGAAGGTTTTCATGGCAGGTGCAGAGTTAAAGTATATAAGGAATATTAGTTATCTTGAAGGGAGAAAATATTTAGGGAAAGTGGTTAATCTGGTGAACTCTATTGAGAATTTTGAAAAACCAGTCATTGCAGCAATCAATGGTCATGCCATGGGAGGGGGAATGGAGTTTGCCACGGCTTGCGATTTTAGGATTATGTCAACAGAAGCAAAGATGGGTTTGTCAGAAATCAATTTGGGATCTTTTGCTGGAGCTTCGGCAACAACAAGACTTCCCCGGATAGTTGGACTAGCGAAAGCAGCGGAACTTCTTTTTCTTGGGAGAACAATTGATGCTGAAGAAGCATATAGAATTGGCCTTGTAAATAAAATTGTTCAGCCAAATAAGGTGATGGATGCTGCAATCGAATTGGCCAGCGAGCTTGCTCAAAAAGCTTTATATGCCCTGAGAACAGCTAAGGCAGCTTTAATCGTAGGAATGAGTATCGATATGGTTAATGCCCGAAAATATGCATTAGATGAAATGGTTTTAAGTTTTGGAACAGAGGATATGAAAGAAGGAATGAAGGCTTTCTTGGAAAAGAGGTCTCCGGTATATAAGGGTAGATAAGTAAGTGTCTATTTGGTTATGAAATGAATTGACCGGACACTATTACTAAGGCTCACTATTGAAAACCTCAAAAAGGGGTTAACCATGGCAGAAGAC
>CAYYOQ010000383.1:0-2114 GCA_964473235.1 uncultured Thermodesulfobacteriota bacterium
AGCCTTATCATCTCCTGACCTTCAGGTGTCTTGTTCAAGCCTGTATCACGGAAATAGCGGAGTAGTTCGGTTTCAACCGGATCCCTCCATTTTTTTAATTTTGATATGCCCTCTCTGTTTCTTGTTCATTCCCCATGGGAAAACAGTTGCATGGCGAGGGAGAGAGTGCTATGGTAATCCTATTTCAAAACGCTTTAAGTCACTCGTGTAACATCTTACCCGAGGAGAAGGTGCAATGTCTCTAAGAGAAGATTTGGTTTCCCTACTTGGTGAGGATTCGGTCTTTGACGATGCATTAACACTCTCCGGTTACTCCTCTGACCAGAGTTTTGTTGACCCGCGCACACCGGATGTGGTGGTATATGCAAAAACGGTGGAGGAAATACAGGCAATAGTTACCTATTGCAATAAAACCCGTACACCCATTGTTCCCTTTAGTTCCGGGCTAAACTTACATGGGGGCACCATTCCGAGAGAAGGCGGTATTATCCTCAACCTCTCTAAAATGAAACATATCCAGGTCGATGATAAGAATTGGCACACCGTGATTGAACCGGGTGTAACGGCGAGCCAGCTTCAGGATGAACTGAACACACATCAGCTTCGCGCCATGCTCCCCTTTGGGATACACCCCAACCGCTCGGTGCTCACCAGTTATCTAGAGAGAGATCCCACCGTGGCTGCGGCAAGTTTTGAGTTTGGCAATGAGCTTATCATGGACACCGAATTGGTACTGCCTACTGGTGAAATCTTCAGAACCGGGTTGTGGTCTACCGGTGGAAGTCCTGGCTCACCCATGGGGCCAGTGCGCGCCATGATCAACCGGCTTTGGACGGGAGCTCAGGGAACATTGGGAATCCTTACCAAGATAAATATCAAATTGGAGCATTTGCCGAGGAAGAAAAAAATTTTTCTTATCCAGTTTGACTCATTCCCAGAGGCTATGGAACCTTTGAGGATGATCCAGCGAAAGGAAATCGGGCATGAGTGTTTCCTCATCAACAACTTTAATCTCGCAGCCATACTCTGTAAAGAGTGGAAGGTGCCTGAACAGTTCCCCGCCGAAAGAATGGACACCAAAGAATTTGAATCACTCCGTGAAAAACTCCCTCCCTGGCTGCTCGTGCTCTGTTCCAATGGAGGTCCCAGAATGCCGGAGGGGAAAATTGCCTATGAAGAGGAAGCACTCAAAGAAATCTGTGCAATGGCACATCTTCACTTCTACAATGGCGGACACCTTGAAGAGCTGTTTCTCACTGAAATGCTACGACCGTGGGGAATAGTGAAAAAGTTCTGCTACCGGGGCTCTGTGCATGATCTGTCTTTCAAAACACCACTCAAGAGAGTTCCTGAGTTCCAAAGAATTGTCCAGGAAATTACCAACAAATACAATTACCCCATGCAGAATATTGGCGTCTACATTCTCCCCCTCGAACGCGGGCGGGCAGTCCACTGCGAATTTGATTTTCACTGTGACCTGGGCAACAGAGACGAAACCCAGCAGGTAAAGAACCTGTGGCTTGAGGTCAGTAGAAGGCTGATGGATGAGGGAGCATTTTTTGACAGACCCTATGGGGCGTGGGCAGATATGATGTATAGTCGTGCGGGAACTTACACCCACAAGCTCAAGCAATTGAAAAAAGAACTCGATCCAAACAATATCTTAAATCCGGGACACCTTTGCTTCTAAAGTACACTAAGAGGTAGACGTATCATGACCTACTATGAAAAAAAACCAGTCAAAAAGTTTTTTGAAAAACAGCTCGAAGATTACCGGGATTCCATATGGGGATGTGCCAGGTGTAACTGGTGCCAGAATCAGTGGGGGTGGAACGTGAAGAGCGCTGAGTATTCCGAGATCTGTCCTGCCTTTCATGAATACAGGATCTTCCCCTACTCTGGTATGGGTAAGATGCACATCGCCCGCGCACTGCTTGAGGGTGATTTTAACTACGATGAGGCACCAGAACTGATTAAATTTATCTACACCTGCACCACCTGCGGTGCCTGCGAAATGAACTGCCAGCGGCTCCAAGATAAAGAACCCCTTCAGGTCAACGAAACCCTGCGCGCGCAACTGGTGAAGGAGGGGATTGGTCCCATGCCGGAGCACA
>CAYYOQ010000384.1:0-2096 GCA_964473235.1 uncultured Thermodesulfobacteriota bacterium
GGTAAGTGGAAGTAACCTGAGGTAGCCACCTCCCGCAATGGGAAAGTTACATCCAAAGATCCTTATGGTTGAGGGGGGGAACTCTCGCATGCTGTGTCCATCAATTGTAATGATGTGGGGGAATCGTTGAGCGTGTGGTATACCATAGCGGTCATGTCGTATTGGAAATATACTCGAATCATAGCTATGACCTTGTGCCGAGAGGATATTCAGCGCCCAGAGTGATGAGCTTGTGATAGAAAACGACGGTGCCCTATAGCCCTTGACCCTCGTGCCAGTGATGTCTTCGAGGATCATTTTTGTCTTGGCGACGTCCTCTGTAAACGATTCTTGGGAGTGATGAGTAAGCATAGTGTGGTCGTATCCGTGGGAAGCTATTTCATGCCCCTCATTTATAATGGTGCGAATAAGAATAGGTTGACGTTCTGCTACCCAGCCAAGGGCAAAAAAGGTTGCCTTTACCTTGTATTCATCCAGAATGGAGAGGAGTATTTCCAGATTTCGCTGTATTCTGCTCTCCATAGTTCCCCAATGGCGCTTATCAATGGCGTGTTCAAAGGCTGTCACCTGGTAGTAGTCTTCTACATCTATGGTGAGGGCGTTTAACATAAAAAAACAGGGTTTAGGGGTCAGGGTACAGGGTTTAGTAAAAAATAAAAATACAGTTGACAGTTAACGGTTGTCAGAGATCAGTAAAAACCAGCAATATAGTTAACAGTGGTCAGGGGTTAGGAAAGAATTATAAATTATAGCTTGTGAATAAAAGAGGAAAAATGATGAATGATGAGCGATGAGTTATAAAAGGTAAATAATCCTGTCCCAAATATGAGATTGCCACGCTCCCTCCGGTCGCTCGCAATGACCGAAAGGGAAATTAAGTATAATAAAAAAATGCCAGAAGAGGGCAACATTGTATTATCACCGCAGATGAGAACAGGCTTTATTGCTGCTAGGAGCTTCCCCTGGCAAAGAGCACAACCTTGATGGTACGCAAGATAATGGTCAAGTCAAAGAGCAGTGAAAAATTCTTAAGATAGTAGAGTTCAAATCGTAATTTGTCTAATGTCTGCTCGATAGTCGAAGCATAGGGACACCTAATTTGCGCCCACCCAGTTATACCGGGACGCAGTGAAAATCTCTGGGTGTAATATGGTATCTGTTTTTTGAACTTTTCAACAAACATAGGTCGTTCAGGACGGGGACCCACGAAGCTCATGTCACCTTTCAAGACGTTCCAAAGCTGAGGGAGTTCATCGAGTCTGGTTTTACGGATGATTTTCCCAATCCGGGTAACGCGAGAATCATTTTTAAAGGACATAGTGGGACCGGTTATTTGTTCGGCATCCTGGTGCATGGACCGGAATTTGTAAATATTGAATAATTTCCCATGCCTCCCCACCCTTACTTGATTGAAGAAGATAGGTCCTCTTGATCCAAGTTTAATGAAGAGGGAAACAATCAGGAAGAGGGGAGCAGCTACAATCAACCCAGTGACTGAAAGGAGAATATCATAGGTGCGTTTCAGCAACATGGGAACAGGTGAAAGTTCAAACCCATCACAAAAGATAAGATTGCTCGGGGTAATGTATTCCACCATCAGTTTGTTGGTTATCTTTTCATAAAAATTTATTCCATCTTCAATTTTAATTCCCCTGGATTTATGCTTGAGGAGATCATCGAGCGGGATGTTGCCTCTTCTCTCTTCCATAGCCACTATGATTTTATCAATCTTCTGCTCCTCTACAATCTGGGAAAGTTTTTGAGTGTTACCGATAACTTTGGGATTGACAATACTCACCCCCTGCAGTTTGGGATCATTGGCGATGAATCCAACTACCTTCAATGCCAATTCATTTTCTTTGATAATCTCCCATGCGATGTCTCGCGCCAGCTTACCTGAGCCAAGGATGAGGACCTGTTTCTTATGGTTGTCCAAGTTGATAAACCAGCTGTAAAAAATCCTCCAGGGCAGTAGGAAGAGCAGTGCGTACACTAACACAGAGGTGAGCACCTTTGTGTTAAACAGGGTTTCGGAGGAAAGGAAATGAATAGTTGCAATGATGAAGAAGGCGATGATGAGAGAGATGATTAATCTC
>CAYYOQ010000385.1:0-2091 GCA_964473235.1 uncultured Thermodesulfobacteriota bacterium
TTAAAGCAAACTCAATGTTTAAATGTCAAAGGATTTTACAGAAAGTAGAGAAGTTTTTTAGAGAGGGTTTCCGCATCTCATGGGTAAATGGGATGGATTACCTAATGGTGCTGAGGAATGACATACTATGATAAATCAAGGATGGCGTGTGTAGAAACAACTTCCTTTAGTTACCGATTAGTAGGAGAGGTTAACCCTTCGGAACTTTCTTGCGGTTTCTAATTTATCTGCTACCTGTAATTCCCGGTCTGGATACATGCGTATAAAATCGGCATAGTTGCTCTCTGCCTTATCATAAGCGCGGAGGTCCATGTAGCAATCCCCGGCCATAAGCATCACCTTGTCTATCTCTGGATAGTTCGGATAACGTTTTTGAATCTCATCAAGCACTTTGACTGCAGAGTTACAGTCATTCAATTTTTTATAGCTTGTGGCGAGTTGGTAGCGGATGGTATCAGCATATGCTCCCTGGGGATGCATCATGAGGGCGAGGGAGTAAGAGGTAACTGCCTTTTCAAATTCATTATGTGCATAGTAGTGGTTACCCATTTCAAAAGTGTAGAGTACATCCTTTGAGGGAAACGATGATTCCTGACCTTCTGCCATCTCTTCTGACAGTGCGCGTACCATTTGGTTTAAATCCTTGGGCGGTTCCTGAATTGCCACACGTTCTAGGGAAACAGGTGGCTTTGAAATGAGAGCAACTGCTGATGGGGTTTCCTCCATTTGCGATAGACCTCCTTTGACTTCTTGGAAAGATGATTCCATCTTTTTCTCTGTAAAAGATTCAGACCGCAAGGGTCTTACCCTATCAATTTGAATCATTTTCTCTTGCCCGCCTTTCCCTCGTTCGACCTTTACCACCGTCTTTTCGGCATCCATTTCTATGGTGTTAAATTTCTGGGTATAGTAAAAGAGCCCGATAGCCAAGAGCACTGCCATCACGGTTGCAGTTGAAGGCTTGAAGAATAGAGCCGTCATCCACGATCTCTTTTCCTTAAAGCTTTCCTCTCTAGCGTGAGCTAGTATTTTTTGGTGAACCAGTGCAGGTACCTCTGTTTTCTTAAGCTGCTGAAAAGAGGTGCGCACTAACTGGAATTGCGATAGCTCCTTGGCGCAGTGTTCACAGCTTTTGAAGTGCTCATCCATTGCACGCTCCTCTTCTGGGGAGAGGTCGTGATAGAGATAATCCATAAGTTTCTCATTGCATTCAGGACATTTCACCTTTCATCACCTCGCTTTTAGTTATTTCTTCTAATGCAAGTTTTTTTCGTAGGTGTTCTAAGGCATAGCGCATGCGGCTCTTGGCGGTGTTAACGGGACACCCCGCCAGTTCAGAAATTTCAGCAAAGCTTAGATTTAAATCTTCTCTCATGAGGAACACTTCTCTCTGCTCTTCTGGAAGTGTATCAATTGCCCTTTTGAGAACCTCGGCAAGCTCGCGGTTATGTGCCACTTTCTCTGGAGAGGGGTTTACACTGGCAATAGTTGATTCCACCACCATTTCTTCATCACTGTGTACCGGCTGGGAGAGGGAGGTGGTTTTTCGGTGCTTCATCTTTCTTAAGTGGTCGATGCAGCAATTTCTCACAATTTGGTAGAGCCAGGTGGTGAATTTAGCGGTGGGCTCATACCGTGTGCTCGATTTAACTACCTTCATAAATACATCTTGAAGCAGCTCTTCTGTATAGCTCTCACCCTCTCCTATAAAGTGGCGAATAAAATGGTAGACACCATGCTGGTGGCGCCAGTAGAGAACCTCGAAGGCGTACTCTTCACCTCTCTGGTAAAGCTGCATTAATTCCTCGTCACTCTGCTTGTTTGATCGCTTTTCTTTGTCAGTGGCCAATTTATTGACTTATAATAATAAGTGTTATAACGATGCAATCCTTAAAAAGTTTTACTGGTTCAAAGGATTGCATAAACGCTTTTCTCGATACTACCATGATTCAACGATAGATTCAACATCAATAGAAAAGTGATTTGTGGGTTTCCTTGGAGTTGCTTTTTAATACTTTTTAAATTACTGTTAAATTAGTAATCCCTCAGTTATAGGGGATTAGGCCCTTAGCAACCTGATATCGACAAAAG
>CAYYOQ010000386.1:0-2062 GCA_964473235.1 uncultured Thermodesulfobacteriota bacterium
ATTTTATTTTTAGTGAGCAATCTCTCGTACCCTGCAACCGTGGAGCGAAGAATTTCACAAAAGGCCCTCACCTTTTCCACAAATCCTTCAGGCACATCGCCTGCGAGGCCTCCTATGCGGAAGTAGCTCTGATTCATGCGCGCTCCACCCACCATTTCAAAGATATCCAAGGTTTCTTCCCTCTCTCGGAAGCAATACAAAAGTGGGGACATAGCCCCTAGATCTAAGGCGTGGGTTCCCAACCAGATCAAATGGCTCTGGATTCTGGTGAGCTCTGCCATCATTACCCTGATGTACTGAGCCCTCAAAGGTACCTCTATAACCAAGAGCTTCTCTACCGTGAGCACATAGGCAAGGTTATTGATGAAAGGAGAGGTGTAGTCCAATCGGTCAGTTAAGGTAATAATCTGATGGTAGGTCTTATGTTCAGCGAGCTTCTCAATGCCCCGATGGAGATACCCGATTACCGGTGTTGCCTTGGTAATGATCTCACCCTCCAGCTCCAGAATCACCCGTAATACCCCGTGGGTACTAGGGTGCTGGGGACCCATATTAAGGGTAATGGTCTCGGTTCTGATGTCAGGCGCTACTTCCACGGTATGATCCTTTCCTCTCTGCTATCTTCCCTTTAGCGGGAAGTCCTTCCTCAATGGATAGTCTCGAAACCCTTCGGGAGTGAGAATCCTCCTTAAGTCAGGATGATTACTGAAGGTAATCCCCAGGAGATCGTAACACTCCCGCTCATGCCAGTTGGCGGTCTTCCATACAGAAACTACCGAGGGAATAGTGAGATCGTTGCTCAGAAGAGAAACCTTCATCCTCAGCCTATGTGCATGTTCCATAGAATAGAGGTGATATACTACCTCAAAACGAGGTTCTCTCCCCAGGTAGTCAACCCCACAAAGATCGGAAAGGAAGGTGAAAGCATACTCCGGTTCCTCCTTGAGGAATCGAGCGATCTCCAAAAGGTATTCCCTTTTAACCCTGATAGTGTACTCATCTCGAAAAGAGACTACCTCCCCTATCGCCTGTGAGAACCTTCCTCTAAGCTTTTCAACCAACTCCCTCAGCTCAGCCATTGTGCTTTTCCCGTAATGATTCTTTTTCTATCTTTTTTTGTAACTGGATCACCGCATAGAGGAGCGATTCTGGGCGAGGGGGACACCCGGGCACATACACGTCTACTGGAATAATCTCATCCACCCCCTGAACCACCGCATAGGTGTTGAAGATACCGCCTGAACAGGCACAGGCACCCAGTGCGATTACCCATTTAGGGTTGGGCATCTGATCGTAAATTCTTCTGGCGACCGGTGCCATCTTTTTGGTTAGGGTTCCTGCCACAATCATCAGGTCGGCCTGACGGGGTGAGGCCCTGAACACCTCGGCACCAAACCGCGCGATATCATACCTTGCAGCAGCTGCAGCCATCATCTCAATCGCGCAACAGGCAAGTCCAAAGGTTGCTGGCCACAGCGATGATTTCCGTGCCCAATTCACCACCTTCTCCAGGGTGGTGGTGATAATCGTATTACCCAAGTGGCTTTCTATTCCCACTCTAAAGCCCCCTTCTTCCACACATAGATAAAACCTATCAGCAACACACCAATAAACACCGCCATCTCAATAAAGGCAAATAACTTAAATTGATTAAACCGTTGAAAGACAATTGCCCAGGGATAGAGGAACACCACCTCCACATCGAATATGATAAACAGCATGGCGATGATAAAAAATTTCACTGAAAATTTCTTCCTCGCATCACCAATGGGATCCAGACCACACTCATAGGTCATCAGCTTTTCCCGGGTGCGGACCTTTTTCCCAAAAAGCGCAGACAAAAGCAACACCGCTCCAGCAAAGAGCATGGATACCAATAAAAAAATAAGAAGGGGGAGGTACTCGGTCAACATATACACACTATCTTCTCTAATGCATTATACCACTCTTTCTCTTTACCCAGGTGATCAATCCACCCACTGTATGCTGTGAGAGCACTGCAATATCTTCAGTAGAAAGGTAGCATGGAATGGTTTCGTCAAACAGGATGGTAACTTCAGAG
>CAYYOQ010000387.1:0-2021 GCA_964473235.1 uncultured Thermodesulfobacteriota bacterium
GAACAAAAGATGCAGGGTTCAGGGGACAGGGATCAGGGTGGAGGAAAAGTAGTCCACGGTCGATAGTCCATAGATCAAAAAATTCTAAGTACTAAGCACAAAAATAAGTATGCTGGCAAGCGTGCAAGCTGACAAGCCTGCAAGCTTTCGGATTTCGGATTTGCTATATTGGAAGGATGTTATGGGGAACGAAATCCACTTAGAAGATGATAGCATGTGTTATGCCTGCGGGAAGAAGAATGAGAAAGGTCTTCACCTTACGTTTGCCTTTTCTGAAAAGGATAAGAGCGTTGAGACCAAATTTATGCCCTCAGAGGCGCATCAAGGATGGAAGGGAATTGTGCATGGAGGGATTATTGCTACCCTCATGGATGAAGCCATGGCCAAACTCGTCCATTTCATGGGGTATCATGCAGTAACCGCTTCCCTTGATGTGCGGTATAAAAGTGTTGCTAAGACGCTGGAAGCCCTCACCGTGAGGGCGGAGGTGAGTAAGGTTGCCAAGAGGCTTATCTATACCAAAGCGATAGCCAGCGCAGGGGATGGCAAGGTGGTAGCTGAGGCACATGCTAAGTTGATGGTGTATTAAAGTAGTCCATAGTCCACGGTCGATGGTCCACAGTAAAACCTGCAATAGGGAAGAGGGAAGAAAATAGATGCACGATACAGGATGCAAGATGAATTTAGTCCACAGTCGATGGTCCACAGTGAAAATTGCAAGAGGCAATAGGCATGAGGCGGAAGGCATGATGCCAAAATACTAGCCAAACATATTTGAAATTTCCCCTCACCCTTCCCTCTCCCCGCTGGGGAGAGGGAATGGGAGAGGGGGCAAAATTTGTGTGAGAGAAATTCTCAGAGTTATGTATGTCCGAAATTCGAATATCCCCTGAGTTTAACGAAAGAAACTCGTTTAACCGGGCAGGCGAAATTCTCAATCCTAATGATCAAAATTCAAATGACCAAAACTTTTATCATATCTCTTTGTGTACGCCTTTTGTTTTGAACATTTGGATTTTGAGATTGTTTAGAATTTGGTGCTTAGAATTTGGGATTTCAAGTGTAGGCAGCTTAAACACATCTATCGAATAGAGCAGTGAGAGTCAACCTATACCACATAATGTACGTATGAAGATATTTGAGGGTGCATCAGAGATTAAGGAAAGGCTTAGAAATCCGGTGGTGACCATCGGGAATTTTGATGGGGTTCACGTCGGTCACCAGGCGATTTTTAAAAAGGTTATTGAAAGGGCGCATCAGATAGGTGGTGTATCGGTGGTGTATACCTTTGATCCCCATCCTCTTAAGGTGCTGCAACCCGACCGCTTTTTCCCGCTCATCACGAGCAGGGAGGAAAGAGCGAAGGTGATTGAGTGGGTCGGGATTGAAGTCTTGATTTGTGAACCTTTTACTAAAGAGTTTGCCCAGCTCTCCACTGATAAGTTTGTGAGTGATGTTCTTTGTGAAAGGATTCAGGCACAAGAGGTCTTTATCGGGCCAGACTATCGCTTCGGCAGCGGGAGAAAAGGCACTACGGATAGATTAAAGAGCTTGGGGAAAGGGTGCGGTATTACCATAAATGTTTTAAAAAATGTGGAGGTGGATGGGGTGGAGGTGCGGAGCACCATGATCCGCAATTATATTATGGAGGGGAAGGTAAAAGAGGCTGCCAAGTTTTTGGGGCGCGGCTACACCTTACGGGGAAAGGTGGTCAGAGGCATGGCGCTCCTTAAGGAGTTTGGGATACGAACTGCCAATATAGAGCCTGAGAAAGAGCTCTACCCGCAGGGTGGAATTTTTGCGGTCAAGGTGCTTTTACAGGATAACTACCTCAAGGGAGTATTGAATATTGGGATGAATCCTACCTTTCCCGGGAAAGGTTTTTCCCTGGAGGTGCATATCATGGATTTTAATCAGGATATCTATGGGAGCGAGATTGAATTGATATTTGTAGAAAAGCTCCGAGATGAGAAGAAATTTGACACTCCGGAGCTTTTAGTAGCGCAGATAAAAAAGGACAT
>CAYYOQ010000388.1:0-2020 GCA_964473235.1 uncultured Thermodesulfobacteriota bacterium
GGGATGCGATGAGTGAAATAATTACTGATATTGGGTTTGATTCGAAGAGCTTGTGGCAGGCAAAAGGGTTTTCGCCACATCCTTTCCCTGAGAGCACCTGGCCACTGATTAAGGATTTAAATCTGAAGAAGCTTGCCGCAATAGAAGAAGAAGATTTATCCCCAGTGCAGGAGATGATTAGACGCCCTATGGCTGAGGGGACCTTTCGTCATTTCTATAATGAAAAAATTGAGAAACTGGCGTTAATGTGGATTTTGATATCAAAGAGCATCGCCGGTGGCAGCTGGGTGGGCTGGCCCAATGATGAGTATGATTTTCCCGCGTTAATTATAGCTTGGGAAGAGTCAAAGAAAAGGCTCCATATTATCATCGACCTGATGCCCATCGTTGATTGTGTGGAATATGAGTGGTATCGTGAGAAATATCTGGATAGGATAGAGCCAGTGTACAATGAGTTCAAGGATCTCATTGGTCCCAATTCTACCTACCGGTGGTTCAGGGCAATGCAGAGTCCCTACCATATTTTTGATAGTCCTGGTGAGAAGAGAGATCGTGCACTTACCTGTGAGATTGAGTACATTAAAAAATGGGTGGAAGTGGTGAGAGAAGCTGAGCCGGTGAAGGATGAGCACTATAAACAGTACGTCAATAAAAGGAAAAAGATTATGCAAACCCAGCTACGGCAAAGGGACCCTCTGGGATCGGTGCTTATCCGTACCCTGGGAGATGAGTTAGGGAAGAAGAGTATTGTAGGGTATACCTAAAATTCGGAATCTGAAACAGCATCGATATGGGATATGAGATATGTGATGTGGGATTAAAAACAGTTCTTTTTATCTCATATCGCAGATCTCACATCACACACTATCGGATGTATTTCGGATTTAAAAAGACATGGAAGGAGGAATGCTATGCCATCAATGATAGAGATTATGAGAAGGGGAGCAGAACTGGTCAATAGTGATGAAGAGTTTAAAGCCCAAATGGTAGAACTGGATGGAGATATCATTTTCTGGCGTTTTGAAGATGATCAACCTGCGGTTACCACCCGTTTGGACAAAGGGGTAATAGTAGTTGAGAAGGGGGAAAACCCGAATTCCCAGGTTGGGATGAAGCTTAAGGCCAAGGTACTTCTGGAGGTCATCGATAATTCTCTCGAAGCAAAGATGATGTATACGCATACTGAGCTGGTGAAGGGAGATATAGAGTTAGCCCGTCACCATGTATTTGCACTGGTTCCCTATATTTATGGCATGCAGGACTACTACGATTCTAACGAAGCCTTCAAAAAAATGGTGGTTGAAAAGAAGAAAGAGGTCGGCGGGTAATGACTATCAATGAGCAGGAGCATACTATCATCATTGATGAAGAGAAGTGCATTGGTTGTGGTATCTGTATTGGTTATTGTAATGTTGATGCCATTGCGATGAACGAGGAGAAAGGAGTGGTAGAGGTGGTGGCGCTCGAGGACTGCATCGAGTGCCACAGTTGCCAGCAGAACTGCCCGGAGGGTGCAATAAAGGTGTATCCCCAGGTGGAGGATGCACTGCGAAACATGTAGTGGCGGGGAGAGACAGGTGACGGAGATTCAGTTTATACTCGACAGAGAGAAATGCAAGGGGGCTGATGCGTGTGGCGGTGTCTGTGCACGTATTTGCCCGCCAGATATCATAGAGTACATAGAAGAAGGCGGGAAAAAGGTTCCCTGGGTAAGTGATACAGAACTTTGTATGAAAGACCACGGGTGTCAGAACAACTGCCCGGTAGGGGCGATTACCATACTTCCTCCTCAAGGGGAAGGGAGAGGTTTTTAGCTATTGTGGAATATTTTAAATTTTAAAGATAGGAGGTAAGAGATGAAACAGTATCATCTAGAAGAAGAGGTCGGCTTTAACTGTAGTACCTGGCCAGCTAAAAATGTTCCAGAGATTAGGCCTTTCCCTGAGGAGTGCTGGGAGATTCTTCGCACCCTCAACCTCAAACCCTTAAGAGGTAACTATCAAGGTTTTAATATGGACCC
>CAYYOQ010000389.1:0-1993 GCA_964473235.1 uncultured Thermodesulfobacteriota bacterium
ATTTTTTATATCACCTCTATGCGATGGTTAAAAGCGTAACCATCGGGTGAAGTTTCTTCTGAAGTGCGGGTGGGTTGCAAGCTCAAGAGGTAGTATGCAGGAAGCAATCTGGGTAGCCCTTTCCCTATAGGTTGGTGAAACGGTAGCGAGTATCGCTCCTGTTACTGCTGCGTTGCCTAAAATTCTGAAGGTATTGCGATCGAGCAATGGAAAGATACCGATACGCATCAAGCTCTCAATAGTGTGGTGCTGGCTAAATCCTCCGGTAAGCGTAATCTCATCTAGATCTCCCCACCCTATTTGTGCTTCGGCAAGAAGGGTTTCGATACCAGCTCGGATAGCGGATTTGGCAAGCTGGACTTCCTGAATATCCTTCTGGGTAAAAGTGATGGGTTCTCCCGTTCCACTTTTTTCGGCAGGGACCAAAATAAATTTTCTTGTGTTGCCATTGCTAGAAGTTCCGGGTAGAGCGGTGAGGAGTCCATGTGTGTCAACCAATCCATTCTTCAGAAGCTCAGAAATGGCAGCGAGAACCCCTGAGCCACACAAACCAAGGGGAGGAACATTACCTATGGTATGCACCGATGCCATAGCGTTATCTATGCTCACCTGGTCAATTGCTCCACTGAGGGCAGGCATCCCATGTCGTATATGACCCCCCTCGAAAGCGGGACCTGAGGCACATGAAGCAGATCTCAGTGCTCCGTGGTGTGCCAGTACTATCTCTGTATTGGTACCGATATCGAGGCCGATCACGGTCTTTTCTGCTTTATCAATCCCTGTTGCGAGAATCATAGCGACATGGTCAGAACCAATGAAGCCTCCTACGAGCGGAAGGAGATGAACGCAGGCATCACCGGCTGCGTGAAGTCCTACTTTCTTTGCCTCAATGGTGAGGTGTTCTTTTTGAACAGGGGTATAAGGATAGGCACCAAGTTGACTTACCGGTAGGCCGAGTAGCAGGTGGTGCATGGCAGAGTTACCGACAATAGTGATTGCAGTGACCTTTCGTGCATCTGGGATGAGTCTTTTTATTATATAGTTAAGGGTGAGGATGATGCTTTCCTGTAATTTTGAGCTTCCCTGCTTGAGGGCATAGCTTATCCGGCTCATGACATCTGAGCCATAAACAACTTGGGGGTTGAACGTACTCCAGACACACATTGTCCTGGCACTTACAAGGTCTACTAACAGTGCGGTAATGGTAGTTGTTCCAAGATCGATGGCAATCCCCAGAGGTCCGGAATCAGCACCTTGAAGCCGAGTCATGGCAAAAAGCGCTACCGCAGCTGAGTGAAAGGCTTCTGTTCCCTGCTTCTTTATCTTTTCCCAGGTGAACAGGGCATTGGCAGGAGCACACCCTGCGGGAAAACCGAACTCGCGTTTGACCTCGCAGATGGTTCTCGCAGCCCAGCTTATGCTGGGAACGTCAAGGACACCAGTATCAATCAGGATGTGTTCGATACCGGCACGCTCAGCAGCAGGCAGTAGTGTCTCGCGAAGCAGTGTGAGCCGATCTTTAGGTAGTAGTGCACTTTTACTAAATGCTAAAATAACTGCGCTCTTTATGCCACATTCTCCGATGCACAAGAGTTCTTCTTCAGTGAAATCTTCTGCGATGGAATTGTAAATCAATCGTGGGGTGAGGGAGCTCCCCTTAAAATATCTGAGAGTTTCCATGCGTACCTGCTGGTAAGGTGAGTCGATGAGGAGGGGGGCATCAGTTTGTTCTGAGAGAAATTGAACATAACGGATGAGTGCCTCGGTCGTTTCTCCTATGGGATCAATGAATCGTGGATTAGAGGAGAAATCTGAACATTGTTTCTCACTTTGAAGCTGGGCTTTTGCCTTGTCGTGATCAAAGATTCCCTTACATGGATCAGAAACAATCTGGTGTTTTCCAAAGAAAATGCTCCCTATGAGCACGGTGGGACGTTCCCCTGGTTGCCCTCCTATCTCCACATTGCCGATTTTGTATACCTTCTGCTCTTTG
>CAYYOQ010000390.1:0-1988 GCA_964473235.1 uncultured Thermodesulfobacteriota bacterium
AAGATTTCTCCTGGAATTTACCCTGAGTAAAACGAAGGGGTCGAAATGACAATAGCGCTAACACCGGGGTTTTCGTTCAGACACTTTTAAAATGAAATATCATTGACGCTGATGATAGCCAGTAACATGGTAATCACAATAGCTCCTACCACAATCGCCATAAAAAAAATGAGGGCAGGTTCCAGTAGTGAGATGAAGCGTTTTACGGCATTGCGTACATCCTGCTCATAGGTGTCCGCTACCTTAAGCAGCATCTCGTCCAATTTCCCCGTCTCTTCACCCACCGTGATCATATGTATTGCGAGAGGAGGAAAGGTATTAGCATTTTTTAAAGGTTTGGAAATTCCCTCTCCCTCTTTAACCCCCTCGTGGATACCCACCAGTGAACCTGCAATGATAACATTGCCAATGGTCTCCTTAACAATGTTTAGGGCACTGAGAATAGGAACGCCACTTTTTATCAACGTCCCCAGCGTTCTCGCAAAACGCGCCACCTCAATTTTTTGCACCAGCGCTTTCACCACAATGAGCTTCAGCTTCAGTCCGTCCCACTTCAGGCGCCCTTTCTCCGTGGCGAGGTACTTTTTTACGCTCACCACTATTCCTGCTACCACCCCCAGGATTACCCACCAGTATCCTTTTATGAATGCACTCAGTCCCAGAAGAAACTGCGCAGAGGCAGGAATCCCCTTACCCACCTCTTCAAACATGGTAGAAAATCGGGGGATAACAAAGGTAAGTAGAATTACTATGGCAATCCCGCACACCCCGGTGAGCAAGACGGGATAGAGCATGGATGAGGTGATATAGTCTTTTAACTCTTGGGAACTCTCCAGGAAGCTCACTAAACGCTCAAGCACCAGCTCTAATACCCCCCCTGCCTCCCCTGCCCTCACCATATTGATATACAGCTTGGAAAATACTTTGGGATGTTTTACCAGGGCATCGGCAAAAGAGCTTCCTCCCTGGATGCTGGCTAACACATCCCTTACCACCTTTTGAAGTTCACCCTTCTCAGTCAATTCAGCAACAATGAAGAGACTCTTATCTAAAGGCAGGCCTGCTGATACGAGGGTGGAGAGCTGCTGGGTGAAGGTCATTACATCTCTTGAATAAATCCTTTTAAAGAAAGCGGTGATATCAATTTCGAGACTGAAACTTCTACTCTTACTGGGAGCACCAATCTTAATAGGGATGTAACCCAGATTTTGAAGCTTATTGATGACCGCCTTTTCTTCAGGCGCTTCCATCAAACCTTCAACAATCTTACCCATCCTGTCTGTTGCTTTATAGGAAAACTCCGGCATTGTGTGTCCCTACTTCGGATTGGGGATTGTGGACTTTGAGTATTTGCCTTTTCCCTTTTGCTTATCGCCTTTCATCTTTTCCCTCTTCCCTATTGCTTATTGCCTCTTGCCTTTTGCCTCTCATCTCTCCTCACTCCACCTGCGTTACTCTCACCACCTCTGAGACAGTAGTAATGCCCGCTCTCACCCGATGCCACCCTGCTTCTCGCAAGGTCTTCATGCCATAGCTCCTTCCCTTTTCTTTAATCACATTGGACGGGGCTTTTGCCAGGATCAATTCCCGGATATAATCATTGATGGGTAAAAGCTCAAAGATCCCAAGCCTCCCTCTATACCCGGTGTGGGCACACCGCTCACATCCTCTTTCTTTATAAACGGTGAGATCCTTCACCTCACTATGGCTCATCCCCAACTCTTCGGCCACCCCTACTTCAGGTGTGTAAAGTTCTTTACACTCAGGGCACATCACCCTCACCAATCGCTGAGCCATGATACCGAGCATACTGGACGAGATGAGATAGTTCTCCACCCCCATCTCGAGCAGTCTGGTAACAGCCCCTGCCGCATCATTGGTATGCAAGGTGCTAAACACCAGGTGACCGGTAAGCGCTGAGTGGATAGCAATCTCTGCTGTTTCCGCGTCCCTGATTTCCCCGATCATAATAATATCGGGGTCTTGTC
>CAYYOQ010000391.1:0-1969 GCA_964473235.1 uncultured Thermodesulfobacteriota bacterium
ACTACACTTTACCATGGGTGCTTAAAACTATGACTAAGTATTACTACCTGGCAATCGGTTGTATTGTAGGATTGCTGATCATCGCGGTAACCATACTCTCTAAAATTGATAGGTCTATCCTTAACTCTGCCGGTACTGATACGTCTGCTCACTCTGGTCACCTCACTACATCACCATACCACATGCTCTCGTCCGGGCCGCAAGACGATGACCCTTCATCATCTCAATCCCCCCGCACCAAAACCATTAAAGACACTGCTCAACCTCCCGCGCTTGACCTGAGACTCGTAGGCACCACCGTATGGGGAGAAAAGTCCTCAGCCATTATCGCGGACCTCATCAAAGGTACTCAGGGTGTATACCGCGTGGGTGATAGTATTAAAGGATTCACGCTCACCAAAATACTTCAAGATAGCGTTACCTTAAAGAAGAAAGAGCAGGAAGTGGTACTCACCTTAGCCAAGGGCGGCACATTTCTCCCCGGTGAGTTTGTGAGGAGAATAGATAATAACTCCTGGATGGTTTCAGCAGATAAGCTCAGCAATATAGTAAGCAATGTTGATCAATACGTAGGTCAGGTGATCGCCTTCCAACACCGTGAAAACGGCACCCCTGCGGGATTTCTCATTCGTCATTTACAACCGGGAAATGATTTTGAAAAACTGGGGATAGAAAACGGAGACATCATAAAAAAGGTAAATGGCTTGGAAGTTAATGACCTCTCTGATACCCTCGAGGCCGTATACAAAGTAGGCAGTGAGACTACCTTTAATCTTGAGGTGGTAAGAAACGGTCAACCCCACACACTGCACTATACCTTGGATAAAAGTGTCAACCCACTTGTCCCTATCATCTCCAATATGCTCAAAACGCCTACGGGCGGAAAACCCCGTTAGAAAGTGTAAGTGAGAATTTAAACCCCGCCAGAAGTATACTCAGTTTCACTTACCCGTATAGGGAGCACGCAAATGAAATGGTTTTTATATTTTATGAGCATCTATTTTGTGGTAATGGGTGCTTTTTTTATACTCTACACCGAGTCGTTAAAGAAGTATCTCCAAAAGATACTAAAAATTAATGTGAAATGGTTCTTTCCCCTCCCGCTCATCATCGGAATACTCCTCATCTCCGCAAAAAATTTCTCCGCCCATCCTTGGTTTATTACAATTCTAGGAATCTTCATACTGGGGAAGGGGATCTATCTTCTGTTCTTTCCTAAACAACATATTGATTCACTTATAGAGTGGTGGATTCAAAAGGCTACGGACACCACCTACCGCTTCGGGGGCATTATTATTCTCATCTTAGGAATTGCACTCTTTTCCTGGTGCAGGTGAGCACTATCAAAAACAAAAGTACCGCCCTCCCATCTATTCCAAGAGGAAATGACTGTGCGTAAAATGAGGGAACAAGAAATCCGCCAATTTATTGAAGAGTGGACCTGGGGTACCATCGTTGCAGTTGACGGAAACAAACCGTATGCCATAGAGGTCACCTACACCAGTGATGGGACGCATCTCTACTTTGGCTCCAGACCCGGAGGTAAGATGGCACGGTGTGTGAGGGACAACTCCAATATCGCCTTCAAAATATGCGACTCTGACAAATATTTTAGTAAATGGAGGGCGGTAATCGTAGAAGGAGTAGGTGAGAGGTTAATCAAGCGCGATGATATCTACTACTCTGTTAACCTATTTATCAAAAGATACAATTTCCCCACAGAATTTTTCTATGATATGGCAGAGAGGATGTCTGCCAATCCAGACCAATCCTCTCTCCTCCGACTCCCCATCCATACTATCAGTGGGGTGTGCAGTCCTTAAAATGAAGCGTGCTAGCGACCACGCTTGCAAGCCAGCAAGCTGAAATGCTTTTGATTTTTGCTCCAAAAAGATATGAACAAAGAGGAAAATGAATTCTTTGAAAAGCCTATTAAGCTTCCTGTTGAAGACTCCATAGACCTGCACAC
>CAYYOQ010000392.1:0-1967 GCA_964473235.1 uncultured Thermodesulfobacteriota bacterium
CTGCGTCAGGGTTTCCCCCATTGCGCAATATTCCTCACTGCTGCCTCCCGTAGGAGTCTGGACCGTATCTCAGTTCCAGTGTGGCTGGTCATCCTCTCAGACCAGCTAACCATCGTTGCCTTGGTGAGCCGTTACCTCACCAACTAGCTAATAGTATAAGGGCTCATCCTTAAACGATAGCATGAAACAGAGGCCATCTTTTACTACTATCTGCTAACAGATCGTAGTCTTATCAGGTATTAGCTTCGCTTTCGCAAGGTTATCCCTAATTTAAGGGCAGATTACCCTCATCTTACTCACCCGTTCGCCACTTTACTCTCCCGACGAATCGGAATTTCTCGTACGACTTGCATGTGTTAGGTACGCCGCCAGCGTTCGTTCTGAGCCAGGATCAAACTCTTCAATTTATTTATTTTTTTCAAATAGTTAAGTAACTCAGATTGACAGCCATGCTATTCAATTTTCAAAGAGCAATTTCTAGCAAGTGACTATATTAGTCTCCAATTGATTTATTGTCAAGCAAAAAGTTACATATTTTTTTTATAATGTTTTTAATTACTTAATCACTATCCGAAGATGTTTTTTCTTACCGCTGCGCACTATAATACTTCCATTTTTAACATGCTTAAAACCTATTATTTCATCATAGGTTAGAACAGGTTCACCGTTAATATATCCACCCCCTTGACTTATTAAACGGCGAGCTTCACTCCGAGAAACACACATTCCCACAAGGGAAAAAAGTTCAAACGCGGCTATCCCTCTCTCTAATACCCCTCTCTCTAAAAAACTTGAAGGCATTCCGCCTAAATCATCCCCTATTTCTCCCCTGGCAATGGTGCTCGAAGGAAATAAACGGCGATCTATCTCCCGATACCCAAACGCACTTACAGATGTCTTCCACGCTTCAAGCGCTTTTTCTTCACCATGAGTAATTTTAGTAGCCTCAAATGCTAACACACCTTTTGCACTGTTAAGTTCTTCCCCTCCCATCTTTTGTACTATAGCAATCTCTTCCAGAGGTAAAAAGGTAAACAATTTCAAAAATCTTCCCACATCTGCGTCATCCACATTAATCCAAAACTGATAGTATTCATAAGGGGAGGTGAGTTTTTCCTCTAACCACACTGCCCCCTCTTCAGTTTTGCCCATTTTGCTACCTGAAGCAGTAATAATAAGTGGAAACGTTATCCCCTCTGCTTCCACCCCCTCAATCCTTCTAATTAAGTCAATACCGGCCACTATATTACCCCACTGGTCATTACCACCCATCTGGAGAAGGCAGCGGTGGTGCTTGTGAAGATAAAAGAAATCATAGGCCTGAAGCAACATATAATTAAATTCTATAAAATTAAGTCCTGTCTTCAATCTCATCTTATAAGATTCAGCCGCGAGCATCCTGTTAACACTAAAATGACATCCTATGTCCCGGAGAAAGTCAATATACCCCAAGGGGATAAGCCACTCCGCATTGTTAAGAAGAAGCCCTCTATCCTCACTGAAATCAAGGTATCGAGAAAATTGTTTTTTTAATGCCCTCGCATTTTCCTCAACCTGGCTCTTGGTGAGTATCTCCCGTGTTTTAGTTTTTCCACTGGGATCACCTATGAGACCCGTTCCACCACCGATGAGTACGACAGGTGTATGTCCTGCCTTCTGGAAATGCATTAAGGCCATAATGGGCACCAAGCTTCCTACATGAAGAGTGGTGGCGGTAGGATCAAATCCTATATAGCAAACGATAGGAGTTGAGAGAAGCCTCCTCACCGTCTCCTCATCAGTTACTTGTTCAATAAACCCACGACTTTTGAGATTATCAAAAAGATTTTCCATAAACCCTTCTCTATCAAGGGCTGTGATGAACCTCTCGATCTTACCGCTACCCCACAACGGGAAGGCGCGGTAAGTTTATTTAGCAAACTCTACGGCCCTTGTCTCCCTGATAACGGTAATCTTAATCTGACCAG
>CAYYOQ010000393.1:0-1964 GCA_964473235.1 uncultured Thermodesulfobacteriota bacterium
ATTCCAAAGACTTACCATCAGTTTCATCAATGATTTTTTGTAATACCAGCCTCTTATACTCAAATTCTCTCTGAGAATTACCAGCTACCACAACCAAAAACCCAGGACCCTGAACCATTCTTCTTAATTTTTGTAATAGTTCAACATCCTCCTGATTACTTGTCGCAATATTCGAAGCTATCATTGATATAGGAAAACCCATAAATGCGAATACAGTTTCGTTCTCCCCAATCTTGTGCTGCGCTTCATCCATCTTCTCATACGATGGGAAAGAAAAATATCGGATCATTAAATTAGGTGGTATCTCTCTGGGGGCATAATGGGGTGATACTCCTTCCATCTGAAATGTGGAAGGTCCCGGCCAGTGATAAACCTTCGTTGCTGCTTTTGTATAGACACCCAGCCCCCCTTGCGGTGTTGTAATCCCTCTTATGATCCCCCTTAAAGATGGCCCTGGACCGTCACCGCAGAACCATTCACCTGACGAACCCAAAGAACCCAGTCGGATGATCTCCCCTTCGGGCGTCACCCACTCTACAGCCAGCACATTGCGCTCTCCATTGCTTGTAGTCTGTGAAAGATGACCTGTACCTTGAAATGCAGCCATGGGAAGCGCTGAGGTTTGAGCACCGGCGCTAAGTACATTGTGCACCAAACCTCTTTTCATTAACTCGGCGTGCAGCTGGCCGCTGATCACATAAGGCTCGACCACAGCATACATGTTCTTCTCGTTGATTTCCAGGATACGGTTCATCCTCCTCAGATCTAATAAAATGACTCCTTGAGTTGCAGGAACATTGCCACCAATCCACCCTGTGCTAAAAGACTTGAACTTTATACCGTATCTATTGCAGAGTTTAACTATTGCTTGCACGTCGGCTGTGTTCCCTGGAAGAAGTACAGCTTCGGCCCTATTTGCAAATGGATACCTAAGTTCTTCTTTTTTCTCATCCTCCGGCATAACAGGTTTCAGTGTCGTCGCATACAGACCACACCAGGCATATGAATCCAGTATTGCCGTGTCTTCAGAGATGTTCTCCGATCCTACCACATCTTCTAACGCTCTGTAAATCTTCCTCTCTAAAGCCATAATAAATGGCCCTCCTTTTAGATTGCTCTTTCCAGTAGTTCAATGACATCATATACCTTGAGCCTACTCCCATTTTCTCTAATGGTGTCGTTAAAGCTCCGCTCACATCCAGGGCAGGCAGTAACGATTGCCTCAGCCTCTGTTGACTCGGCTTCAGCAATCCTCTCCTTTGCGGTCCATTGAGCAAACTCGGGGTTTGTCTCCTTCACTCCACCTCCTGCACCACAACACCAGGCGTATTCCTTTATCCTATCCATCTCGATAAGCTTTAAACCAGGAATGCTCCTAAGGATATCCCGCGGGGGTTCATAGATACCGTATGTGCCCCGCCGGTATTCTTTGGGTGGGTCAAATATAAGGATATGTCCTGGAACTTCTTTACCTTGCCAGTGTATGTATGGCTCTCCTAACCTACCGAGATGGCATGGGTCATGATAAGTTACCCTTAGAGGAACCTTCTTAGTGATTTCTATCTTTCCTTCTTTGATCAGGCGGTCAAAATACTCAGATGTGTGTAGCACCTCCATATCACCCTTCATGTTAAATTTATCGTAGAGCACTTTGAAGGCATGATAGCAATCAGAACAGCCTGTCACCAGTATCTCTACCCCTGATTTCCTAAACTGCTCCATATTGTATTTAGCCTGTCTGAGAAAATCATCCTTATATCCCATCTCATAAGCCCGACCGCCACAGCATGATTCTTGTTCTCGGCCGATGCCAACATCAACATTTGCTTTTTGCAAAAGGATTACGGTGGCTCTGGCTACCTTCCACATATCTTTATCGAAGCATGTCCTGCACCCGGCGTGGTAAATAACCTTTGTCTTTTGCTCCATGAAGTTTTTAATGCCAAGTCCCTCAGCCCACTGCC
>CAYYOQ010000394.1:0-1939 GCA_964473235.1 uncultured Thermodesulfobacteriota bacterium
AAATCCCCCCAGGTCACTAATAAAAAACTGTAAAATTTCAAATATGTTTGGCTAGCTATTAGTGGTTTTATAAAAATGAGGAGAGAAGGTTTTTTTACTCGCTTCTGGGGTATTATTCTTGTAATCCTGGCGATAGTGATTTTTGTCCTGCTCGTTGGTCCTTTTATCATTCCAGTCCCTCCCTTAAAAAATACGGTACCACCCGAGCAGCTTGCAGACCCTGATAGCAAATTTATTTCTATTAATGGTAGGAAAGTGCACTATAAGATTGCGGGTGAGGGCACTCCTGCGTTGATACTTTTGCACGGTTTTGGAGCAAGTACCTTTACCTGGCACAAGGTAATGGAGCCGCTCTCTCGGGAGTATCTAGTCATTGCCTACGACAGAACGGGATTTGGATACTCTTCACGGCCTCTGAAAGGTGAGTGGAGTGGAGAGAGTCCTTATAGTCAGGAATCTCAGGCAAGAGAGCTCGTAGCGCTCATGGATGCACTGGGTGTGGAGAAGGCGGTGTTAGTGGGAAGCTCTGCGGGTGGGACTACTGCGGCACTTGCAACCGTGAGCTATCCTGAGAGAGTAAAGGCGCTGATACTGGTTGATGCAGCGATTTTTAGAGGGGGTCCACCAGGCTGGTTACACTATTTACTTGGTAGTCTGCACGTAAAAAGAATCGCTCCTCTTCTCATCAGAAATTACTATGGACACTTTTTTAATGAGATCCGTGCCCGCGCCTGGCATGATCCCTCAAAGCAGACGGAAGAGATACTTAAGGGGTACAAAAAGTCGTTGAGGGCTGATAATTGGGATCGCGCACTGTGTGAATTTGGTTTTGCCTATCAATCGTTAGACTTAGAGAAGAGACTGAGTAGTATCACGGTACCGGTGTTAGTGATTACTGGTGATGATGATCGGATTGTGCCATCGCAGGATAGTGCCAGAATTGCTAAGGAGATCCCTGGTGCACAGCGAGTGGTGATCCGTGATGCCGGTCACCTGCCTCATGAGGAAAAACCAGAAGAATTTTTAAAAGCAGTGAATTCCTTTTTAGAAAAAGTTTTATGAGATATTAAATCATACGCCTTTGCTTCTAAGGTTTGAGAGGGCGTTGGTAATCTCTGATGAGTATGATTCGATGAGGGCCAATAATTCCTCTGGAGTTCTGGTATCTTCTTTATCTTTCCTGTTGGGATTAACCGCTTTAAGGTCATAATTTTTTCCTTGAATTTCCTCTACAGGTAAACACCAGGAACGTTTATTTTGAGAAAGTTTAAGAGTTGAAGGGTTTAAGAGTTTAAAGAAGTCATCAAAGTATCCTAGGGTGAGAGGTTGTTTTTTGGTGATATTGAAGTCGGATAAATCATAATACCAGATTTCTTTTGTTGGCTCACCCTTGGTGAAAAAGAGAAGGTTGGTTTTACTCGCAGCGCCAGCGTTCACGAAGGCTTTTGGCGGGAGACTCACAATGCACCAAAGGTTGCACTCGTTGAGGAGTTTTCGTTAAGTCTGAACAAAGGCATTTTCATTGGTACGAAAGAGCACGCCTTCATCCATCACAATTCCGCATCTGCCTCCTGGTTTAAGACTATCGATGACATGTTGCAGGAAAAGTACTTGAGTTGAACTCGTTTTGTAGGCGAAATGGGTCTGTGCCTCTTTTCCTTCTTTACCGCCGAAGGGAGGATTGGTGAGCACAACGTCAAAAAGAGGTGGGGCACTCTGATAAAGTCCGCCATATACCTCATGTCCTGTTAATGTATTCCCATGCCAGATGTGAGGTTCATCAATCTCATGAAGTACCAGATTGGCTAAAGTGATGGGATATACAAGGTCTTCCTTTTCTCTTCCGTAGAAGGTCTCCGTTTTAAGTATTTCAATATCACTTGCAGAATCTGCCTTTTCAATCATGTACTGATAGGCTTGAGCGAGAAACCCCCCAGTT
>CAYYOQ010000395.1:0-1919 GCA_964473235.1 uncultured Thermodesulfobacteriota bacterium
GATGTTCACGAAGCCATTGTGCATCCAGTAACGGACAAAAGGTTTTCCCGTCGCACCCTCAGACTGAGCGATTTCATTCTCATGGTGGGGGAAGATCAGATCCGCTCCTCCCCCATGGATATCAAAGGTTTCTCCTAAAAGGTGATGACTCATTGCAGAACACTCGATGTGCCATCCAGGTCTGCCCTTTCCCCAAGGACTATCCCAGGCAGGTTCTCCGGGTTTGCTCGACTTCCATAAGGCAAAGTCCAGGGGATTTTTCTTTCGGTCATCCACTTCCACTCGAGCCCCTGCTTGTAGCTGCTCAATATCCTTCCCTGATAACATCCCATAAGAGGCAAACCGACTGACCTCATAAAATACGTCACCTTCAATCACATAGCCATACCCATTCTCTATCAATCGTTGGATCAGTCTGATCATCTCTGGAATGTGTTCGGTTGCCCGAGGGGTGAAGGTAGGCATCTCAACCTTGAGTGCACCCATGTCATGATCGTATTCTCTGATATAGCGCTCGGCAATGGTTCTGGAATCAACCCCTTCTGTACGTGCTTTATTGATAATCTTATCATCAACATCGGTGTAGTTCCTCACATAGGTTACCTCATACCCCTTATACCTTAAGTATCGCACCATCACATCAAACACCATCGCTGCCCGGGCATGTCCAATATGCGAAAAATCATAGGCGGTGACACCGCACACATACATACCCACCTTGCCCTCCTTAAGTGGGTGAAATTCCTCTTTGCTGTTGCTCAACGTGTTATAAATTCTAAGGGGCATCAGCCTTTTACCCTCTTCATGGTTAACTATTTATAAGATGATCAGTTAAGAATATATAGTTGCGAGTTTCTAATTTCAGTTTTTTAACATTCCTCGCTCGGAACTCAGCACTCAACACTATTTGCCATTCGCTCATTTCATAGTATCTCTACCAATGCCACCGCATAGGCGGCAATCCCTTCTCCCCTGCCGGCAAAACCCAACCCTTCGGTGGTAGTGGCTTTGATATTGATCTGCTCACTTCCAATCCCTAACGTTTCAGCAATGCCTCTTCTCATCTGAGAGATATAGGCTGAGAGCTTGGGTTCCTGAGCAACAATGGTTGCATCTATATTGTGTACCGTACCACCCTTACCACTCACCATGGTTGCTACTTTCCTAAGCAGCTCCACGCTCGAAATGTCTTTGAATCGGGAATCATGGTCAGGGAAATGAACCCCTACATCACCTAACGAGACCGCACCTAACAACGCATCACATACCGCATGTAAAAGAACATCAGCATCTGAGTACCCCTCGAGCCCTCTCACGAAAGGCACTTCTACCCCTCCTAAGATTAATTTCCTTCCCTCAACCAATCTATGAACATCGTAACCATGGCCAATACGTAGTGTCATATTTCTCTCTTTACTAGGAAGATGTCGGAAGTATGATAGATAATGGGAAATGCAAAGTAACGCTTTTTTAACCCGATTGTCCGTTGATCGTTGTCAGTTGTAGAAAATTCTCACTACTCATACACCCACTATAGTATCTATTCCTGGCTTTGAACTCCACCGTGTTAACTGTCAACTATCCTTTTCTTTAAAATTGCCTCGCCCATGACTAAATCACTGGGAGTAGTAATCTTAATATTATCATAAGAACCAGGTATGATTTTAACCTTCATGCCCAGCCTTTCCACTAAAGAGGCATCGTCCGTTCCATAAAATCCATCTTCATAGGCCTTCTCATAGGCCATTTTCAATATATCATATTTAAAAGTTTGGGGAGTTTGCACTGCCCACACCCTGCTCCGGTCAATAGTCTCTACCACCTCTGCCTCTTTTGAGACTATTTTAATCGTGTCCTTCACCGGTACCGCGGCTACGGTAGCCCCATAGTGGGCTGTTTCGTGAATTGCGTTCTCCACG
>CAYYOQ010000396.1:0-1903 GCA_964473235.1 uncultured Thermodesulfobacteriota bacterium
TTTTAACACTACCTTTTAAATTTTTCAAGCAATTTATCACTTCTAAGCTACATAAAAAACTTAAAAAAAATAATGTCTATGAGGTCTTTGTTGCTCCCATACCACATGGTTTTAAAACCCACCAATCTGATTGGCACTTCGTTGCTTGACTGCTACGCGTCGCTTGCAGTAAAAGGCTCATCCTCCCCATGATTACTTTCTTTAATCGTGTACTAAAATCTGATGACTTCGTAAAAAATCTAACTTCCCCTCCCCTGGAAGACTGTGTCACAATCCCTTTTGGTCATTGCGAGCGATCCTGATATTACCGGATGAGCGTGGCAATCTCCATGTTTTCACTACCTTATGAGATTGCGTCGGTCGATTTACTCCCTCGCAATGACATTACGACACAATCTCTGGCCGGAGGGGATTATGGGGGAGGGGGATCATAACTATCCTGTATCGTGCATCGTGTATCTGTGGACCATCGACCATGGACTTTTTTTATCCTGCATTTTTGCTATGGACTATTGACCATCGACTGATAGTGCGGTGTCACACAATAGTGAGTCAGCTAGTGAAAATAAGAGAATATTCTCATTCAAGCCCTGACCTCAAGAATTTACCTGTCTTACCCTTTACACATTGAACATTCCATGTTATAAATATTTAATAAAATACTACCCAGAAATTTTTTGTAAAGAACACTTTGAAGATCATTGCTTCCAATGAGAGTTCGCAGCAGATTAAAAATAAACAAGATGAGGGCGTTAGAAGGGATTTTTTGAAGGTGAGTAATATCGGGATTAATTGTACAGACGACGATGAAAGGTGGTGATACTAATAGGCAGGTTTTTTGTGAAAGAAAATAGTTTTTTAAACGAGAACACCTTTTAAACAATAAGTGACAAGAAGGAAGGTGGAAATTATGAAAAAAATAGTAGCACCACGATATGTAATGCTTATTATTTTGGGAATATCATTATGCTTACCTCACTCCGTGTATGCTTTTCCTGACCACCATTTCACTTGCCCTTTCAAAGAAATTATAATGGCTGTTTTAGGAATTACTGATGATCAGAGGGAAGCATTCGATGAACTCAAAGCCAAAACGCGGGCTGAAATCGAGCCACTTGCTAAAGAAATGAGGGAATTAGGCAGGCAAATGCCAGATATCTTATTAGCTGAGGAAATAAATAGAGTTGAGGCTCAAGAAAAGCTAGATCAAATAGTCTCGTTAAAGCGCCAGATTTTACCTATTACTACCAATGTTAAATTAGAAGGAGTTCAGATTTTAACGCCGGAACAAAGGTTTATTCTTCTGACATTTGTTGAAGATGTTCTTGAGTTACTGGAATGGATTGCTGATTTCCCCGGGTGGGATGACATCAAAAAGCATTTTGAAGAATACATAGAACCAATGTTAGTTGATAAGATTTCAAAAAGACTTGGAATCGACCTTACTGATGATCAAAAGGAAGCATTCGATGAACTCAAAGCCAAAACGCGGGCTGAAATCGAGCCACTTGCTAAAGAAATGAGGGAATTAGGCAGGCAAATGCCAGATATCTTATTAGCTGAGGAAATAAATAGAGTTGAGGCTCAAGAAAAGCTAGATCAAACAGTCTCGTTAAAGTGCCAGATTGCATCTATTGCTGCCAATGCTACATTAGAAGGAGTTCAGATTTTAACCCCTGAACAAAGACAAATCATTAAGGAAAAAATAGAAACATGGAAGAACCTCTGTCCATGGTTATCAAATCTGTGACATTTGGATAAGACCTGTAAATTTTCAGAGTATATCAATAACAAGGCAGGGTTAAATTTGGCTCTGCCTTTTGCTTTGGTATATATATTGTAATCTCGAATTATCCCCAAACTTTGAGATACTGAATCAAGTACCAACTGCCTTCTAAACCCG
>CAYYOQ010000397.1:0-1875 GCA_964473235.1 uncultured Thermodesulfobacteriota bacterium
CTTAAGAGATTATATATCACAGAACGAAAGCCACTTCGTGACATTGCGAAGATGTATGGGTGTTCGCCTACTCTTGTACGGTATAGATGCATAAAATATGGAATAAAGTTACGACCAAAGAATCAGAAAAGAACCAAGATAAGCGCACCAGTGCTTCAGAAGCTATATGTGGAGCAAAGTAAATCAGTAAAGGAAATTGCTGCATTGTTCGACTGTAGTGCGGATACAGTTCGCAAGAGGTGTGGAGAATATGGCATTTCGTTAACCGCTACTAAAAAGATTGAGGGGTTAACCAAAACAGTGCTTCAAAAACTTTATGTGGAAGAGGATAAGGATATACGTGAAATTGCAGAAATGCTAGATTGCTCACGGGAGGTTGTGAGAAGAAGATGCAAGCAATTAGCTATACCGTTACGAACACCTGGAGGAAGGAGAGTAGCAATAGATGAGTCAACTCTGCGAAGGTTATATGTGAGTGAAGGAAAGAGTCTGGCTGCAATAGCTAAGATACTTCATTGTGCGGTGAGCACTATATTTAAAAGCGTTAATCGATGTGGATTGCATAGATAACTAACAAGCCCTATTTGAAAAATTGTATCAAGAGCTTAAAGTGCCCCTCAGATATGGATTGAGGTACAATCGTAGTGATTCTTCCTGAGAGAGCGGATCATTATTTGAACACCACACCTTTCCTGCCTCACTGTGGTAAATGCCCACCTTAACTTTTCTTTTCGAAGACTACTAATTCAATCATTGCTCACAGAACCAGGTATCCTCAGAAGCCGTTTCACTACCTTGGTATATACGCAGATGTTCCCATGAATGAAAGGTTGACAAAAGGGATGAAAGAGTTTATAAATAAAAGCCTTTATATAACAAGTTAATAACAGCTACAAATGATGGGTGAGCCGCTAGCTCAGTTGGTAGAGCAACGGACTTTTAATCCGTAGGTCGTGGGTTCGATCCCCGCGCGGCTCACCAGAAAATGATAGGAAAAAGAGGTGGTTAGAGAGGTGTGATTTGACTGCCTCTTTTTTTGTTCTTTTCTGTGTGAGAATCTGTGTGAGACTTTTCACTAAATTGCTCAAAAATTCTCATCGCCTCACGTTCTGCCTCACCAATAGAGTGTAAGTAGATTTCGGTGGTGGTTCTATTCTCATGACCTAGGATTCGCTGAATTGACCCTATCCCGACTTTTGCGTTATCAAGCATCGATGCGCCTAAGTGTCTTAAAGCGTGGAAACGAAAGTACTTGGCACCAGCTTTCTTGCAGAGAGTTTTCATTATCTTCTTTCTGTCTTTGTAAGGTTCTTCCCTCCACCTTTGTTCATTCTTGTCCCAGTACCGGTGCCAGAAAACCCAGGGCTTCCCTTTATCCCTGTGCTCATAGCGGTGGGAGAGTACCTCATATAGCTTGTTGGTCATTGGCACTTTTCTTGGGGTAAGGTGTCCGCCCTTTTTCTTTCTCGTATAGAGCACCACATACCGCTCCTTAAAATTGACATCCTCCCAAGTTAGCCTGTTTATCTCGCTCATCCTACCCATCGTTTCCTTAATGGTATAGAGGTAATCCTGGGTATCTGTGTCAGCAGCAAGAATTACCTTAAGTACATCTTCTTTAGGGGGGATGTATTTGACCTTCTTTTCGACTGGGAAAAATGGGATACCCTGTGTGGGATTAAAGGAAATCCATCCCCTTCTAATGCCAAAATTAAACAATGCCCTCAGGCAGCGGAGATCTTTGTTAGCAGTATAAGGAGAAATCTTCTTCTGTTTGAACAGATAGCTTTGAACCATATCTATGGAAATCTGTTTACAGGTAAGTTCACTCCACTGGCATATCCACTTTTTAGCAAGATAAACGTGATCCGTGTA
>CAYYOQ010000398.1:0-1872 GCA_964473235.1 uncultured Thermodesulfobacteriota bacterium
ATAGAGCATAATGCGCTGATTATTGCTACTATCTACGCTCCCCGCGGCACCATTTCCATCGAGCGCAATACTGCCTTCAAGGGCTGCCTCATCGGCAAAGATATCTTAATAGATAGAAACTGTTACCTCAGTCTGGATAAGGATTGAGAAAGGAATAGTAAATGGTGAATGGTAAATAGTAAAAGTAAATGGTAAAAAGATAAATTGCAAATCTATTCCATCAACTATTTCTGGGGAGGAGGCGAGAAATTATGATAGGAATTTATTACGCATTCAACATTACTTATTTTCTGAACAAATCGTAGCGCTTAAATCTCTTATGGGTTCAATCTGATCAAGCAGGCATCCACAGATGATCCGGTTTTTTAGTTTTATTATGAGTAGAGGCTCCATAGCAATAACTTCAGCCTCCTCTCCCTGGTACTTAATCCGCTGACCTTCACGGAACTTTTTACGATGAGATGTTGAAATTTCACTCTGATTTTGAGAAATCAGCTCCATTTTCACCACCTCCTTGGGAAAAAGATCCTGATAATAAAAATCTCACTTTTTTAAAGAGACCATTTTAAAAAAGTGAGGCTCTCATTGATTAGCCATAGATACCTCCTGTGGAGCATCTTACGCATAATCATTGATGTTCTTTGAATATGGAATTGGGTTACATGAGCAAGTTTGCAGTAAGAGGGATTGCCGAGAGGTAACGATAAGTGGAATTGGAAGTTTATTGAAGTGAATAAAGATCAGTTAGCAGAATGGGGATGGAAGTATAATTACTATTTAACCCTCTTACCTTTAGGAATGTAATTATATTTATATATATTTAATCTACTATATTAATTTTTTTTGTCAAGTAAAAAATAGAAGGGAACACTTATCTCTTTTTCATTTCCTGTCTTTTCTCCCCTGCCATAAGCTTTTTATGCTTCTCTGTCTCGATCTTCTTCTTTTTCTCATACTCCATACGTGCAAAATATTCATCTTCCTTTTCACTGGGTTTCACCGGCATAGCTCTTTTCTCCTTCCTCTAAAAGAATAGATTTTTAAAGAGTCATCCATTGCTGTTATCATCATCTGCATGATGCCCAAAGAGCGCCCATCCTGCCCATTAGTATTATTAATCATGTGACCAAATCTGTGCTTGCTATAGTATAGAACCTTCTAGAATTTTTAAAATAGCTATGGATAACCGATTAATGGATCAAAAGAATTATCAGAATCAGATCACCCTGTTTTAAATATGCAACTCTCTCTTAATATACTGAGATAACCAGTGCCTGATGAGGGTCTGATAGGGGATCGCCTTCATGGTTGCAATTTTTTTAATAGCCCTTATCTGTAATGGATCTATTTTGACTGAGATATTCTTTAGCTTCCTCTTCCTTCTGCCAGATAAAATGTCCTCGCGAAGTTCGGTTTCTAAACTCATTTCAATCGGTTCATCAATTATTTCCTTAAGAATACCATGGGTGTCATAGTATTTTGCTTCTCTTAAATGGTTAGCTGATGCTTTTGTCTTCATAGTATATGTTTGCTCCTTTTATTCTTGTGATAATATCTCTTTTCTGAATCCTTCATATCCCAACCCGTTATCACGCGTGCAATCCTGCCTTTTTTTAACTCGAAGATTACTATGAGGTGACGACCATCAAGGGTAGGTCCCATGACTGAATAGTGGCCCCGTTTAGTTTTTCTGAATAAAGGATTGACTGCAAAAACTTCTTCGGCCTCTGCTTGCACAATGCCATGTCCAAGTTCGATATGTAGTGCATTCCCTTCATCCCACTCAAATCCAACAATTTTCAATAACGGGTCTCCTTTTATAGGTAATACATAATATTACCAATATTTTTAAAAAAATCCAATAAAAAGTAT
>CAYYOQ010000399.1:0-1847 GCA_964473235.1 uncultured Thermodesulfobacteriota bacterium
ATTTTTAATTCATGGTAGATGATATGAGAAACGTCTCTCGCCAAAAACGGCATATACCTTATCTATGGATATAGCACGTCATGAACACTACCGTACTCAGATAAAACTTGCAACACAACGAGGAATTAAAGTGATAGAACTTACTCCTTCTCTGCCCCGGGTTACCCCTGATCATTTGGATCTAGGTAAAGATGCCTTTGACATTACCTATCACTATACAAAGACTACCTTAGGCAGTTTAAAGGATTTACACACTTGACGTTCTTTAATTGAATATGCGACATTAAATAAAAAGATGAATAGGCTAATGCAGCACTCAGTAGTGAGAAGAAAAGGCATAGACAGGTGAGGATATATGCAATCGGAGAATAATAGAGTTACGGTAGCTGTTGTTAAATCGAGCGATGTTACCCAGGCGTTACAAAGTGCTCTTAATCTGGTTGGTGGGTTTGAGAAGGCGATCTCAGGTTTTTCTTCTATTGTAATCAAACCCAATTTCTGCGGCGGGGTTCCAGGTGAGAGAGGTTCGCACACTAGCACTGCTGTATTGGAAGCCCTGCTTGAGCTTCTGTCGCCACTTAAGAAAAAAATATTCATTGGGGAGGCAGATGGAAGCTTTAACTGGGCAGACGAAGTTTTTACTGCTCTCAATACTCATAAACTGGCTGCCCGCTATGGTGCTCAGGTGGTTAATCTCAGTACAGGACCCTATGTGGAGTTGGAGGTTCCTCGTCCTCTCTCACTTAAAGCCGTTCGTGTTTCGAGATTGCTTACTGAGTCTGCCATCATCAGTGTGGCAGCGCTCAAAACCCATCCTTGGACGGGGGTTACCTTCAGCATGAAGAACATGTATGGAGCAATCTACGAGCAGGAAAAGGCGTTATTCCACAATGGACTGGATAAAAATATTGTTGATATTACAAAAGTGATACCTCCCGCACTCTGTCTGGTCGATGGAATCTATGCAGTGAAACATGGTGGATTCAAATATGGAGTATGGGTGGGGTATCCACCGGATAAGATGGATCTCATTGTGGCAGGGTATGATCCCGTGGCAACGGATGTGGTATGCACGAAACTGCTGGAGAGGAATCCACGGCAGATACACTACCTGGAAATGGCAGGAGCGCATCGCGTAGGGATAAACGATCCTCAACAGATTGAGATCAAAACAGAAGGCTACGAGTTCAAGGCGAGTTCCTCAAACTCTTCCACCTAGCTAAAAAATCATTGAGGATTCTCGCCGTTGCCCCCCAGATTATATAGTGCTTATAGTGATAGACCCACCCGGTATAAGTTTTTCCCTCCCTGGTGATTGGTTCCTCAGCGCTATTTGCCTCATCGAGAAGATGAGATAGTGGTATCTCAACTATTTCATCCACCTCATTGCTGTCTATAGTAAAAAGATAGGGATAGGGAATGCTACCCACTACAGGGGTAACACGGTAGTGAGTGGAGAGTGTCTTCATATCATCAAGGATGCCTAACACCTTCACCTCCTGAGGATTAATACCAACCTCTTCACATGCTTCACGAAGTGCAGTATTCTCTACAGTCTCATCACTGTATTCAGATAATCCTCCGGGGAATGAGATCTCTCCCTTGTGGTGCTCTACCTTCTGACTTCTCTTAATAAAAAGCATATGATATCCTCCTTCTTTCACAAAAAGGGGAACTAGTACCGCAGAAGGTTTTAGATGCTCCTCGGTAATGACCTTTCTCTCTCTATGGGATAACAGACTGCGTAGTGCTTCTTCCATGGGTTATTGAAATAATCTGGATGCGTTAGTTGAATTGAGCCTGTTCAAAGTTATTTTCGCTTGTTAAATCAATATATTACAAAGTCG
>CAYYOQ010000400.1:0-1820 GCA_964473235.1 uncultured Thermodesulfobacteriota bacterium
CCATTCTTTCAATCACCGTTTATTATTACTCGCTAATAATGATAATGTGTTCCTTTACAATTAGCTAGTGAAATGATAAGGTAGTAAAATTAATTTTTTTACCCCTACCACGTATCAAGGTTATCACCATGAGCAGGGCTAAAATTGTTGCAACCCTTGGACCCGCAACCTCATCAATCTCAACGCTGGAAGAATTGATTGACAGTGGGAGATGGTTAAAGGAAGGTATATGATTACTACGAGGCCTCTTGGTTCACTCTCCGTTCAGATATCAGAAATTGGATTTGGTGGCGCGGCTATTAGTGGCGAAGGTGGAGGATATGGTTTTGGCCACATTGCTGAGAATGATGCCATTGCACTTCTCCATGAGTCATTCGAGAAAGGCATTACCATTTTCGACAGCGCACCTGCCTACGGTTTTGGACTTGCAGAAAAAAGGATGGGGAAGGCGTTTGCCGACAAGCGGGACAAGGTGTTTATGGTATCAAAGGGTGGGATTACCTGGGATGACCGAAAAAGGATTACACTGGACAACCGCCCTAAGGTACTCCAGAAGATGCTGGAACAGTCTCTCAAAGATTTAAAGACTGAGTATATCGATCTCTATATGATCCACTGGCCTGATAAGAATGTTGATATCAGAACACCGATGGAGTATCTCTCTAAAGTAAAAGAAGAGGGCAAGATACGGGCGATCGGCCTTAGCAACTCATTCCCTGAAGATATCATCAAAGCAATGAAAATTGACAGGGTAGATGCACTCCAGAATGAGTTTAACCTTTTCAACGCGTCGGTGAAAGATACCATCTTTGAGGTGGTAAGAGAGCAAGGATTAGGATTTATGTGCTGGGGCACCCTTGACAAAGGTATTCTCACTGGCAGGGTTACTCCTGAAAGAAGGTTTGATGAGGTCGATGCCAGATCCTGGGCGCCCTGGTGGAAGAATGAAAATAAGACGCCCAAGTACAGGGCTATGGAGAGAATTAATGAACTGCTCAGGGACACTGAACACACCGGGTTAGAGCTGGCGCTTGGTTACGTGTTGCAGTATAGTGAGGTGAGTACCGCACTGTGCGGTATGAGAAACAGCGAGCAACTCACTACCACCATCAACGCACTTACTCATCTGCCGGGCAAAGAGCTCATCGATGAAGCCAAGTCTATTGCCGATGAGGAATTACAGAATTTATGAGACGTTCATATCTGCTTATGCTTACCTGGTGGGTGAGTGTATGCTGCTCACTGTGCCCCGGATGTGCAAAAAAAGAAATAGCCCCTGCCCCTGTCAAAACAATACCTCAAGAGATCTTCTACACTATCCCCAAGTGGAAGCAGGCGGGTGTGCTCTCAGAAAAAATGAACACAGTGCAAAAAGTGCTTGAGGGCTACCTTGGCTCAAAGCGTTCCGCCACCAACGTGATCAAAGATAACTACTTGAAGTATAGCAAGAGTTTTTACAATGCCCTCTCCTACGGAACAGGTGTATATATTTCAGAAGATGGAGAGCTTCTTATCGTTCTTAAAGAAGAAACGCTACCTGATGAGGTCTTGACCATACGATTAACTAATCCAGAGTACCATTCTACCCAGCACCCATCCACTCCCGATACCCCCTTGCAACAAAGCGAGCCCAGTAATGCCGTAACCGAAGAAGAATTAGCAGAGTGAACCAATACCTAAGCCTTTATTCTTGTCTTTCATTTCCTTATGGTGCACATACGTTAGCTTTACAAACCATGCTTAAAGGAATTTTTTTGAATCAGCAGTAAAGACCTAGCCAAACATATTTAAAATTTTACAGGTCCTTTATTAGTGACCTA
>CAYYOQ010000401.1:0-1809 GCA_964473235.1 uncultured Thermodesulfobacteriota bacterium
CCAGCTCACCTTATTGGTAGCTGGTCTCTTATGAAAAAATTTAATTTTAGTTATTCTACTTTTCCCCACACTGCATCTTTATCTGGTCTATAGCATGCTCCTTCATCTTCTCAAAAAGACGTTTCTTTCCCGCTTCTGACAACGCTACACTATCTCGCACTGACTGTTGCACTCTTTCATTCGTCTGATTAGGCAACCTAGTTTGCTTAAAATAGCTTTTCATTAGGTAATTTATATGGTAAACAGAAACAGTCATAGTCAACTCCTTTCTTTGCACAAACTATGGTAAAATACAAATTAGCATAAACTATGCCAGTATCTAATTATTTGATTTTATATAACTTTTAATTGAACGTCTTTAATAATAAAGTCATTTTAGCCCATAATGTGTCATTAAAGCTCACAGTCAGCTAATGTGCGCTCACTTCTGAGAAAATGAATAGATGCAGGAGGTAATAATGAAGGTCCTCGTTACCGGCGGAGCTGGTTTTATTGGGTCCCATGTGTCCGATCTTCTGATTGACTCAGGACATAATATTGTAATTGTAGATGACCTTTCTAATGGAAAAAAAGAAAACATAAATCCCAAAGCTACCTTTTACCATGTAAGCATATTAGATAATAGGATGGCTGATATTTTCAAAGAAGAAAAGATAGAAGCAGTCATTCATCACGCAGCTCAGATTTCTGTGAGAAACTCAGTTAAAGATCCCCTAAAAGATATGGAAGTGAATATTAGAGGCTCCCTTTTGCTTTTAGAACTTTGTGTTAAATATCACACCAGAAAATTCATCTTTGCCTCTACCGGTGGTGCACTCTATGGAGAGCAAGACTATTTCCCTGCTGATGAATCCCATCTAACAAGACCGTTAAGTCCCTATGCTATTACCAAATTGAGTGTTGAGAAATATCTTTTCTTCTACCACCATACACATTACCTTCCGTACATCTCCCTCAGATATGCTAATGTCTATGGACCACGGCAGGACCCCTTAGGAGAAGCAGGTGTGGTAGCCATCTTCACTCAACAAATGTTCAGGGGGAAACAACCCATCATCAATGGTGAGGGAACACAGACCAGAGACTTCGTGTATGTGTATGATGTGGCAAGAGCAAATCTAAGCGCCCTAGAGCACGAGGTGCTGGGAGAAATCAATATCGCCACTGGAGTTGAAACATCAGTAAACCAACTATTCCAGGAACTTAAAAAACTAACCGCTTCACCTGCCGCTGAACATCATGGTCCACCCATGCCCGGTGAGCAGCTACGAAGCGTACTTTCCTTCGACAAAGCCAAAAAGGTTTTAGGGTGGGAACCTTCTATCTTACTCTCTCAAGGGTTAAAAAATACCGTCAGGTATTTTCAAAAGAGTCAAATCACCACCAGAAGTGGTGGCTTGTTTTAATGAGTCCTGAAAGGTACCATGAGTTATAATATGTTTATTCGAACAAACCTAGTTGCCTCTTCTCCAGTTCCTTCTCTTTCTTCTCCTACCACTTTACCTATTGCCTTATCTTTTCCTCTTTCGGCCCTATTCTACTTACACAAAATCCTCAAGGCCACAAATGTCGTCCCCACTATCTCTTTCCCACCTTCTCATATCCTTGAAACAACCTTGGAGATAACTTCCTCTTTAAATATCCTATCAGAGAAGACACTGAATATTCGGGTACAATCAATATCACCAAATGTATTTGATCCTCCTGCACATTTAATTTCATTACCTCTACTAACTCTTTCCGAAGGGAAAAAAGGCAGAGCCACTGCTTACTATATTCGCCAACCTCATCTCTAACTATTCTGAACCG
>CAYYOQ010000402.1:0-1808 GCA_964473235.1 uncultured Thermodesulfobacteriota bacterium
ATGTACATGGAAGAGTTTTCAAAAACCCATAAATTAGTGGTAGGAGTGACAAGTGAGAGAGCTATGGTGAGGAAAGACGGTCAATTGATTACTGTTGAGCCCTCATTCAGTGTTTCAAAACTGGACGGGGAATTTTTGATGACCGTAGTACTGAGAGATATATCAGAGCGAAAAAGGGTGGAAAGGGAGATTAAAGAAGCGAGGGATTTTTTAGAGAGCGTGATAGAGAGCAGCAGAGACGGAATACTGATTACCGATAGCGCGGGCTATATTACCTCAGCTAATAAGGCCATGGAAATGATGTCTAAGTATAGAAAAGAGGAGCTGATTGGGAAACATTCATCTGTATTAATGGCTGAAGACGAAGCAATGAGAAAGATAATACTGCAAAAGATGACTGAAATGTTTGAAAAAGGTTTTATCTTCTACGAAGTAGTGCAAATGACCAGGGATGGCAATCTCATTAACGTGGAGTGCGGAACTTCTTTGATTAAAGATGAAGAGGGAAATTATATTGCGGGAGTATCTATTATAAGAGATATAACTGAACGAAAGAAGATGGAGCAGCAACTGCTGCAATCTGAGAAATTGAAGTCGCTGGGGGAATTGGCGGGAGGGGTAGCCCACGATTTTAATAATATCCTAGCGGCTATTCTGGGGAGGGCACAGCTCTTGAAGATGGTGGTGGGATCTACGCAGGGGGATGAGGGCGGAAAAAAGTCGGTGAATGAGCTGAAAAAGGGATTGGACATTATTGAGAAGGCAGCCAAGGACGGCGCTGAGACAGTGAGGAGGATTCAAGAGTTTTCACGGAGGAGGGATGATGAGGCGTATTTTGACACAGTTGATATCAATGAGGCGATAGATCATGCCATTGAGTATACCAAGGTCAGGTGGAAGGATGATGCGGAGTTAAAGGGGATCAAGATCAACGTTCAGAAGGAATTCAGTCCTGTTGCTTCTGTATTGGGGAGGGCTGCGGAGTTAAGGGAAGTATTTACTAATCTCATCAATAATGCCATTGATGCCATGCCTGATGGTGGGACGATTAGGCTAGAAACGGTTAATGAGGGTACCCATGTTTCTATCAAGGTAAAGGACACAGGGATCGGTATTCCTGGTGCGATCCGGGAGAGGATCTTTGATCCCTTTTTTACTACCAAGGGAGTTAAGTCAACCGGGTTGGGATTGAGTGTGTCGTATGGGATAATCAAACGCCATAAGGGAATAATTTTGGTAGACAGTGCCGAGGGGAAGGGGACTATGTTTACCATCACGATTCCTTTCGCTGAGGGCGTGGTGGAGAGCGAAGCAAAGGTGAAGCCTCTTAAGGGCACTCAGAAGAGGGCGCACATTTTAGTAGTGGAGGACGAGGTAGCGGTACTTAATCTGCTCGCATCAATTCTGACCATGGGAGGTCATAAAGTTGAGACTGCAACTGATGGGACGCAGGGAATAAGGTTATTTCAGGAGAAGAAATTCGATTTAGTGTTCACTGATTTGGGGATGCCCGGGATGTCGGGGTGGCAGGTAGCAAGGGAGGTGAAGAGGATAAATGGCGGGATACCAGTGGCAATTATTACCGGGTGGAATGTAGAGTTGGAGGAAGCGGAGATGAGGGAGAATGGTGTTGACCTCATAGTGCAGAAACCATTTGAGGTGGATAGGGTACTACGACTGGTACAAGAGGGGATAATCTTGAGGGATAAGTTTAAAAATCAGTCTGCTAAGAAGTAGCAGGTAGTTTTCAGTACCACACGTTTAGGTCAGGAAACGCAGGAGCTCGCATGAACTCGTGCGTTTTTTTG
>CAYYOQ010000403.1:0-1799 GCA_964473235.1 uncultured Thermodesulfobacteriota bacterium
CACCGCAGGTGGAAGAGGAGGCCGCCTATTGTCCCCAGTCAGTAAAGTAAAGATAAACCCACATAGTGTCTTCGTTCGATCACTAAAAGTTAACACTAGTGCTATCTAGTGGCTGATCAAAACAGTGTTAATTCCAATCAACATTAGCGAATAAAATATACACACTATCTCACAAACAATTTAAAATAGACTGCCTCATACAGCCTCTTTAGACAAAATCTCACTATCTGTCCTATGAAGCACATCATTGATATAGAGTACTTCCTTAATGAACGCATTCTCAGTCTGCTTATCAATCTTCTTGCTCTCATTAGTCCATTTCTGAAACACTCGCTTCTTTACCATGCCTAGCCTTATCTCTAGGTCTCTTTTCTTCTGCTCTGACTCTTTGATAGCAGAACCACCATTCATTCTTCTGTCTAATAGCCTGAGCTGGTCTATAACCCTTCTTGCCTTTTCTTTAGTCATAGTATCTGTGTTTATTTTCATGCCAACGTTTCGTGCTATCATCTTTAACAGCCTTATCTGTTTCTCAGTCGCAGGTTCTTCCTTCTTCTCCTGCTTGGGAATTTTTTTCGCATAGACAAATTCCATTTTAAAAACTCCCGAGAGAAGCCTTAGTGCCCCCTCTCGAAAGTAGAGGGGGCACAGGGGAACTTAGAAGCTTGCAAGATTAAAAGACTTGCTTTTTCATGTACTGTATTTCCCTTTACAATAGGTAAGGTATTTATTAAACTAAAATCAAATAAGACACTTTAAAAGGAAGGAGGAACCAATGCAACACAAAAATCCAAATACAGAAAAACAAATGATCTTAAAACAAATTCAAGATGATCTAAGTGATTCTTGGAATAAGAAGAAAAGCAGTAGCCGTTGCAAAACATTTTTTGGTTCAAACCTCCTGAGACCTTCTATACTATTGGGGGTTCTCCTTCTGAATGTTATTTTCTTTATATTTGGGGGATGCAGTAAGGAGACTTTTAAAGCATATCTAGATCCAATTAAAGAGAGGCTTGAGCAATTGGAAAAGAAATTAACCCAGCTTGAAGGTCAGTCTACAGAAATAAAAGAATCTGTGACAAAATTGAATTCGTACGGAAAAACTCTAGAAGAAAGAATTGAAACATTGACCAAAAAGATTGATAAGATGGCTTCACAAGTACCCTCTTGTTCTGCCAAAACGCCACCTGCTGTTCCCCAAAAAACTATTTCTCAAGGAAAAAAGCAGTACCACAAAGTCGTCCCCGGAGAAACCCTCTATAGTATCTCTAAAAAATATGGTCTCTCGGTGGATGAGGTTCACCGACTCAACAGTCTAAAACCAAACCAGCCTATTCAACCAGGACAAAAACTTTTGGTTGCCCCTGGCAGTCATCAGTGAACCATTTCTTTAAAATTTAAAAAGTATTAAATAGATTCTGGCACGGCATACCTGCCCGATTGAGCAAATCTATGGGGTAAATTCGGATGAAGCACAGAAGCTAAGATTTACAAGAGACAATGTATTAAACATAACCCCCGAAGGTCAGCAAATCATCAGGTTGTATTACGAGTTGAGTCCTGTGATAGTGAAGGCAATGGAGGAGGATGAGGAGTTTGGAAAAGAGGTGAAGGGGTTGGTTGATGGAATTGTATCAATCGTAAATGGTGAATTGTGAATGGTAAGTCAATGACATTGAATAATAATAGGTGACAAGTAGCTTCAATAATTCAGTGTGGGGCGGTGGGAATGGCAGAGGCTCCTTTAGAGCTTTTCAAGTGCTTCCCTGCCTGACATACCAACGTTTACCCCGTGTGCG
>CAYYOQ010000404.1:0-1778 GCA_964473235.1 uncultured Thermodesulfobacteriota bacterium
TGCAGGAATAGCAGCGATAGTATAGATACCATTACTACTGTCTAAAAGATCTGTGTAATTACCAGCACCATTTTACATCAACCTTACTGTTCTCCCATCTGCCATAGGGGTAAGCCCCTCATCGGTGTAAACAGTGCCAGAAATGTTAATTGCATGGGTATTAAAGGGAATTAGATATAATAGGAGAAAAACCGTTATCAAAGTGAACATACTTAATCGCTTAGAAATGTTTATAACCATTTTTATCATTCCTTCTAATAGTATGTTCTATAATTAATCGGAGAATTAAATAATAATCTTAAGTGAATAATTTTGGTGATTATTGTTGAGGGAAGATAATATCCTTAAGTCTTACCCAGGTGTTTTCGTAGTGAGAGCCTCTCCAGTATATTTTCTTGCAGAGAGGGCAGAGGGAGAATTCTTTTTGGGTAGTAGCAATATACTCAGGTACTCTATCCTTTACTTGCTCAAGATTCACTTCTTCTAATTTTTGATTACAGGTAAGACATAAGCTAAAAATATGGTAGAGGTCAATTTTGAGATGGTAAAAATCAATTACTTCCTTTAATTGATTGAGGGGATGGTTATCTTTGATGAAGCAAAGCTGGTTTTTAATATCCTTGCGGTTTTTAAGATGGGTTTTTCTGGAAAGGATCTGTCGTTTTTGCTCTCTTGCGAGAGAGAGAAGTGTTTCATTATTGAGATTACGGTAGTAGAGGGTGTCGAAACCAAGGATTCGCAGCAACCTGGAAAGTTTCCCCAGCATCACATCGGCTATGAATTTTATTTCTTGCATTTATGATAGTTTAAGTTTGATTGGGTGCTTTTATATTGATGAATTTTAAGGGAAATGGTAGATTCTGTCAACTCAGTTAAAAAACTTTTTATGAAAAGGCCTATGCTAGATCATGTTAACATTCCAAAAATATTAAAGTCTGCGTTAAGGAAAGGGGGCGATTTTGCTGATGTTTTTTATGAGTATGTTCAGCCTACCTCAATTGTGTATGAGGATAAAAAGATTGAGAAGATAATTTCAGGTATCGATACAGGTGTTGGATTAAGAGTTATTTATCACAATAAAACAGCATACGCCTATGCTAACCAGGTTACTGATGAGGGACTTTTGAATTTAGCTGATGCAGTGAGCTGTGCCTGCCAGGGTAAAGTTTTTAATAAGGATATTAATGTGATGAGACGAACCCCAGGAATAACCCATCTTATTAAAATGTCCCCTCAAGAAATACACATTGATAAAAAAGTAGCTATGGTGAAGAGAGCAAGTGAGGTGGCGCAATCATGGGACAGCCGGATTAAGCAGGTAAAGATAGTGTATGGTGATTCATTGCGCAGGATAGCTATTGCCAATAGCGATGGTGACTTCATCGAGGATCAACGAGTGAGTATCTTATTTACCGTACAGGTTGTTGCGGCATCAGAGCAGATTATCCAGACCGGCTATGAGTCTGTAGGAGGGGTCATGGGATTTGAGTTGTTTGATGAATATCCGCCTGAAAAAATAGCTGAAATTGCCAGTAGCCGGGCAGTGAACATGCTCGAGGCGAGAAGAGCACCCGGGGGGAGAATGACAGTAGTGCTATCGAGTGAAGCGGGTGGGACAATGATCCATGAAGCTATTGGACACGGGTTGGAGGCAGATTTAGCCCACGCAGGTCTTTCTGTGTACTCAGGCAAAGTGGGGAGAGATGTTGCCTCTCCACTAATGACGGTAGTCGATGATGCTACCCTGCCCAACAAGAGAGGCTCTTTTGGGTGTGATG
>CAYYOQ010000405.1:0-1773 GCA_964473235.1 uncultured Thermodesulfobacteriota bacterium
TGTTCATTTTGTTAGAGAAGTAATAGATGAAGTAAGAAATGTAGCCGAAGTAGTAGAAGTTTCTTCCCATATCGATGTCATTTCTCATCCGGATGAAGATAATAGGGTATTAGAATGTGCTGTTGACGGCAGAGCGGATTTTATTGTAACTGGTGATACAAGGCATATCCTTCCGCTAAAAGAATATCGTGGAATAAAAATATTAAGCCCTTCTGAATTCATAAGACGCCTTCCTTCTACTTTGCCTTGATCCATGAAAACCTAATAGAAGTTCGAGGTACTATCTGTAAAGTTGCCCGGCAAATAGTGCAATTAAACGCAAATCTATTTGTGTTTAGTACAATTACTTGAATTCATTAAATAAAATGTGTCAGAAAAATAATATCTTTCTGACCAGAATCCCACCTACAAGATTTTTCAGTACCTTTCCTGTCATTCTGAGCGAAGCGAAGAATCGAACACGAAATGTCATCCTGAACAAAGTGAAGGATCTCATGAGTGCCCTTACATTGTTCAGGACAGGTTTCCTCGTCTTCGACTCCTCAGAATGACACATTCTGGTGCTCTTTCAGCAACCTCCTAATTAAAAAAATTCTTGACTTTTATATTTCCTTAAATTTATAAATACATTAATAAATTTAAAAATCATTGGAGGTAATTAAATTGAATTCTTTCAATTCAAAGACGGTTTCAAAAATCTTAGGGATTCCTTTAAGGGTTATTGATTATTGGGACAGGACAAACTTCGTTAAGCCTTCTATCAATGAAGCATCTGGGTATGGCTCAATGAGATTATATTCCTTTACAGATCTCATCCAGTTTAAGGTAGCCAAGTTTTTGAGAAACCAGGGTTTATCGTTACAGAAGATACGAAAGAGTCTTAATTATCTAAGGAAGCATCTTCTTGAGATTGAAAAACCTTTGGCCCAGTTGAGGTTTTTGACAGATGGGGAGACGATCTTTGTTCTCACAAATAAGGATAGAGAGATTATCGATACCCTGAAAAAAGGACAGTATGTTTTTGCCATTGCAATTGGGGAATTGATAAACGATCTGAAAGGGAAGACTTCTAAAATTACAATGGATAGGGCTTATATGGTTAATGTATTAAAAAGAAGGTTCAAAGTCATTCTTCATCCGGATCTTGAAGATGGTGGCTATTGGGTTGAATGTCCTGAGCTCCCTGGATGTTCTTCTCAAGGGGATAGTGTTGAAGAAGCATTGGATATGATCAGAGAATCCATTAAAGGTCATATCGAAGTCGAGGAGGAATTAAAGAAAGAAACACCTCAAAAAAGGAAAGCTGCCTAAATGGCATCGCTTCATAATCTAAGACCTGAGAAGGTTATTAAAGCCTTTTGGTTTCTCGCTCTCAAAATTCTTGTTGATTATTTTAGATAAATTGTTAAACTCTTTGTGACATCATGAACCATACATTTTTTGGATTTGTTTCTAATACAGTGGGTCTCTATGAGTCGCAGTAAAAAAGCAAAAGAGCAACCATTAACAATTGTCGTAAGAGAGGAAAGTGCTTTATACAGGCACAAGCTACCTATCGAGCATCAAAGAACCTGCAGTTGCCCTTCCTCTCATATCAATTGCATGACCCCCAAAGATTGGCTCAAGAGTCAGCTCGGCGTTTGGCAATTTTTCTATGAAGCAAGAGATATCCGTAACAAGAGTATTCATCCAGCTACATTCCCCATAGCTTTGGCTAGTTGATGAGATTAATTTACATTTCAAGGCCTGACACCTTTTACAACTGACTGCAAG
>CAYYOQ010000406.1:0-1771 GCA_964473235.1 uncultured Thermodesulfobacteriota bacterium
GCCAGAAAGAAAAAGAAGGTTGCCCTCTTTGAGCGTAAATTGAGTGTAGGAGGTGGCATGTGGGGTGGGGGGATGATGTTTAACGAGATCGTGGTGCAAAAAGAGGGAAAAAGGATTCTAGATGAGCTAGACATCACCTCGCGTGAATACCAGAAAGGGTACTATACCGCTGATGCGGTTGAGACAGTGTCTTCTCTATGTGCGCATACCTGTAAGGCTGGTGCTAAGATCTTTAACCTCATGAGCGTGGAAGATGTGATGGTGCGTGAGGGAAGAGTGATTGGATTAGTAATCAACTGGACGGCAGTGGAGATGGCTGCCCTGCATGTGGATCCCCTCTGTATTCAGGCAAAGTATGTAGTGGATTCGACCGGACATCCCACCGAAGTGGTGAAGGTCATTGAGCGAAAAGTAGGGGCCCATCTTTTTACCGAGACCGGTAAGGTGGTGGGAGAAAAGTCAATGTGGTCTGAGGTGGCGGAGAAGGCAACCCTGGAAAACACCAGAGAAGTTTACCCAGGAGTGTTTGTGGCAGGAATGGCTGCCAATGCCACCTTTGGCAACCACCGCATGGGTGCCATCTTCGGAGGAATGTTACTCTCGGGAGAGAAGGTGGCAAAGATAATTTTAGAAAAGCTGAAGTAGTAGAGAGATATTTTATTTGATAGTTTTTTGAGAGGGTTCAAAGATTCAAGGGTTCGAGAGATAAGCTTAGTTATCAGTTGACGGTTGTGAGTGATTTAAAATTAGAAGCTTGAATTTAAAATTTCTATCATGCTCCCCCATCACATCGAATTTCTAAGCTCAAAGTTCCAATTCAAATCTCATATGCTGTAACTTACCTCATATTCTCAATTTCATAATTCCTCAATTCCTAAATCCCTCAATTGATTTTCTCACATCCCACATCATATATTTATCTTCATTAAATCCTCTGCTATCATTACCTCTCCCTGGTACTGTTTTTTGACTATCGCCGCAATATCCTGGCTGTCACAGGGAGGGTAGAGGTGAGTGAGTAAGAGCTGCTTGCACCCTGCTTCTTGAGCCACCCGACCAACCAAGGAAGGGGTGAGGTGACCTTCCACTTTCATGTTATCAGGAAAGGAACACTCGAGAATTAAGAGATCAACCCCCCGTGCCAGCGCAATCAGCTCTGGGCAGTAATCGGTATCTCCGGAGTAGGACACCTCCCTGCCATCTGGAGACCTCAGCCTGAGGCCCACGCTGTGGTTACTGTGGAGCAAAGGGAACCCTTTAAGGCTAAAGTCTTCAAAGCTCAGCTCATCTGCTGCAATTTCCCTTAGTTCAAGCTCATAACTCTGGGGAGCAATCCACTTACCATACGCCGCTTGCAGTTTTTGATGGAATGCTACAAATCCCACCGGTCCTATAATATGGAGCTTCTTTGTTCTCACCTTTTCACTTCCATACTGTGAGGCAAAGAGAAAGGGAACCAGCTCTGAGGTATGGTCAGGGTGGAGGTGGCTATAGAGCAGGTAATCAATCTCTTTGAAATCTAGTTTTATTTCAAGCATCTTTCGTAATGTTCCAGGCCCGCTGTCGAGAAGCAAGAGGCTATTGCTTACCCTGACCACCGTTCCAGGTGACCCTCGTCTGAGGGAGGGAACACCGGTGCCGGAACCAATAACGTATACTTCCATTCACCTCGTCTCCATCAAAGTTGTCATTAGTAATAAGCTTTAAAGCCTAACGTTTTATAACACAAAGCTAAAGAAACAGATATATATTTTATTGAATTACTATGGGT
>CAYYOQ010000407.1:0-1768 GCA_964473235.1 uncultured Thermodesulfobacteriota bacterium
ATTTGGCAGCAGGGTAGAGGTCTATCTACCGCAGGGCATAGAACTTTTAATTAAGGAAGGGGATAAAGTTAAAGCAGGGGAAACGGTTATCGCACGCATGGTAGCAGTAGCATAGTGGCGTGAGATAGAGAAATCAGAAGCCAGAATCCAACATTTTAGATATCAGACAAACACTATTGGTTCAGATTTTGCTTTTTGCTTTGCGACCTCGCCGATACAATATGATTGAAGATGCATATTTTTTAAGCGTGCGATAATGTCTTCAGCTTCTTCCTGGGGAACAATGATCACCATACCAATGCCATTATTAAAGGTACGCAGCATTTCCAAATCACTGATGTTTCCTTTTTCTTGCAGGTAGGGGAATATCGGTGGAATGATCCAGCTTCCTCGATGAATTACTACCTGGCAGCTGTCAGGCAGAATGCGGGGAATGTTTTCTAACACTCCACCGCCGGTGATGTGAGCAATCCCATGAACGTGAAATTCAGAAATTATGTTGAGCAGTGGTTTAATATAAATTTTTGTAGGTTCCAATAGCTCTTCCCCTAATGTTCTGCCAAGCTCTTCTATCCTCTGATGAAGGCCGAGGTTGAGCTGCTCGAATACTATTTTTCTCACCAGTGAGTATCCATTGCTATGCAATCCACTTGACGCAATACCCACCACCTTATCACCAATCCGTATCTCTGAACCATCTATGATCTTATCTTGATCGACTACCCCCACTACAAAACCAGCAACATCGTATTCTCCTTCATTGTAAAAAGAAGGCATCTCTGCGACTTCTCCTCCAATGAGAGCGCAATTTGCCTCACTACACCCCCTGGCTATTCCAGCAACTAACGCTTCCAGGGTGTTGTGCTCAACCTTTCCGGTTGCAATGTAGTCAAGCAAGAAAAGAGGTTCTGCACCCTGTACCATGATATCGTTAACACACATGGCAACTAGATCGATGCCAACGGTATCGTGTTTATTCAGCATGAAGGCAATTTTCAGTTTTGTTCCCACGCCATCAGTGGAAGCGGTCAGTACCGGTCGTTTATATTTTTCGATGTTCAGTGCGAAAAGGCCAGAAAACCCTCCAATCTCTGTTAATACTTCAGGCCTGAAAGAGGTTTTGGCAAGGGATTTTATTGTCTCCACCAGTTTATTGGCGGCGTCGATGTTAACACCGGCATCTTTATAGGTTAATGATTTCTTCACCTTGCACCCCCCAATTCATTAGTACTACTCAAAAAATATGAAAAAAATATATACTCATGTGATTCATAACTCAGTATTCGTGACTCGCAACATAAGTTATTGATAATATCAAACCCCACGTTCATGTCAAACCTTTTCCCTTGCACAGTTTGATATAATTTGTTTAAATACCTTAAGGTGCGAATAAATATTTTGTTGTTCTATTTCAAAATATAATCTTTTCCCGAGCGATGAACAACAGACTAACCGAAATTATCTCTGCTATTGAAAAGCCCCTCCAGTTCGCCTCTAGAAATCAGTTTCGTCATCTCGATGCCATAAAAGGATTGGAGCTCCATATTCATACCCTGGTGCAAGAAGCACTCTCTTTATCAGTTGAACCACTTAAAGAAATGTTTGAAGGCTTATGTGCTCAATTTCATGGATTTGATTCCTTGGATAGTAGTTTTAAGAGAGAGAAAGTTGAAAGTGCTTTAGGTATCATTGCCCAACTCAGGGGGAAAGAGGTGGAGACCCTTGCTCCTTCCCTTACTTCTGCTCATGGGTGTCCAGGAGAGATGAA
>CAYYOQ010000408.1:0-1728 GCA_964473235.1 uncultured Thermodesulfobacteriota bacterium
TACGAGGCAATTAAAGTTTACCCGCCTTTTGAAGGTCAGCAGCCTACGGATCAGGCAAAGGTGCCCATGCGTCATCGCCATTGATTAGTGGGTAGACCCTTCTTTTATGTAGAAAAGGAATATGAGAGTACTTCTGATTCAGCCCCCCATGTTTCACTTGGGGGTTAATATTGCTCCCAATTTAGGGTTAGCGTATATCGCAGCAGTGCTTGAGAGGAGTGGGATAGAGGTAAAGGTGTTAGATGCTGCGGCGGAGGGGATTTTTTTTGATGAGATCATCACCCGCATAGAGCGTTTTAGACCTCATCTTATAGGAGCGGGCGGGCAGACTCCGGTGAGCCCTCGCTCGCTCACCATTTTTAAGAGAGTTAAGCAAGAGATCGATCCAGGAATAGTGACCATCGCTGGTGGCCCTCATTTCACTTTTACTGATAGGGAATCTCTGGAGCAGTGCAGTGGACTGGATATTGTGGTCCGTGGGGAGGGGGAGGAGACTATTAGAGAGCTCTGCGAGAAGAGAGAGGCGGGTGAGGGGATAGAGGGCATACAAGGGATTACCTATAGAAGCACGGAAGGAGCCATTATTCGAAATCCGGATCGGGAACCGATCGCTGACATTGATGCCCTCCCTTTCCCCGCCTGGCACCTCTTTCCCGTGGAGAAGTACCATTGGGTGGGAAACAAGGTTATTGGCATCTCTTCATCAAGGGGCTGCCCTTACCATTGTCCCCATTGTGTGACCTGGAAGATTCACCGGGGTGTTCGGCTCAGGAGTCCAAGGAAAATAGTTGAAGAAATGGTGTGGGTAAAAAGAACTTTTAACCACGATACCTTCTTCTTCCAGGATGATGCCTCGTTTTTATCACGGGAACAGATGGAGGGTTTTTTGGCTGAACTGGAAAAGTGTGGAGAGAAGCTCTTCTGGTATTATGAAACGCGGGAAGATGTCTTTCTTGAGTATAAAGATCTCTGGAGACGGATGAGGGAAAATGGGTTATTCAAAGTGGTATTCGGGCTTGAAACACCGGATCCTGCCATGAGGGCGCTCTATGGAAAGAAAGGTTTCAGAAGAGACTCTGTCGAGCAGATGATTGATACGCTTGAAAAGGAGTTGGATGTCCTGGTTGCAGTATATCTCCTTTTTGGATCACCGCAAGATACGGAAGCATCAATGAAGGCTAACCTCACCTATGGGAGGTATCTCTATCCTGATCACTGTTCCTTCATTGTGGGTTCTATCGTGGCTCCTTTCCCGGGGACGGAGTTGTTTGAGGGGTTGAAGAGAGAGGGGAACATTACCAGTTTTAACTGGAAAGATTATGGGTTTGGCAAGTCAGTGATACGAACGGCTGTTGCTCCTGATGAGATAGCCAAGATTTTTACCGGGTTCTGGACCGGAACCTATGTTCGTCCCAAGGTGTTTGCAAAACAGATTCAAAATCTATTTTCCAGAAACCGTTTTAGGAGAGCGATGGCAAAAAATTACATCGCAATAGCAGTAGACATGATTAAGATGAGAGGGAAACTGGATTCAGAATTTAATTAACAAGTGGCTAAAATTTTTCTTGAAATGAAGATAATTAGCTGTTACATTACGCATTTCTTTAATAGGGATTAAAAAAAATCTAATACTAATAAAGAGGAGACACACTATGTCAATGACCAATTTTCTCTTTACCTCTGAGTCAGTGACTGAGGGACATCCGGATAAGGTTTCTGACCAGATAT
>CAYYOQ010000409.1:0-1701 GCA_964473235.1 uncultured Thermodesulfobacteriota bacterium
ACAACGCTTCTAATATTGTCAGTAAAGAAATGTCCATCACCGGTTAAGAAATAGGCGGGCTTTACATAAAGGACGGCTGCAAGAATTGGAATATCTTTTTTGTGCTTTATCAGAAATTCAGCTTCTTTTAATTTATGACTGTATTTTGTTCGTGGGATAATGACAACATCGCTCAGTGCTTTCTCAATTTCGGCAAGGGCTATTTCAAAAGTCCTTTCCTTCAGATACCTAAGTTTTTTCCTTACCACCTTTCGTAATTCATTAACAACATCTTCACTTGTTAAAAGGTTCAACTCAACCATATCCAAAATACTGGATTCATTCCCTTCAAAGAAGATGCCTGATAACAGGACGTTTGTATCAACAAAGACCTTGTATTTCATTTACGTACTTTCTCAAGCTCTTCTAATAGATCAGCTTCTGATATTCCTTCTTTCTTCATTAACCACCTCAGGAATGATCTGCTTTTGCGAGCATAGGCCTTTTTAAGCGCTGAAACAACAGCCTCAGATGTATCAGAAAATATTCCGAGCCTTATCTCTTCATTAATGTTCCTGTAGATATCATCCGGAATCCGGGCTTCGATTTTACGCATTTCACACCTCCTTGATATCTAAATAAGTTAATGATAACAGAAAGATTACGAGTTTTAACATCTACACACTCCCTGCTTTTTCAAGACGGCTCTTTAATTATATAGGAAATGCACCTCATTTCCCTAACTTGGAAATTGTAAAATCCCTTCCTCACTAAACTCCACAGTTTTCTGCCCCATTGTTTCCCTCCTTAAAATATGGGAAATGTTACCAAGATTCCGATATTGGTTCGCAATTGTGAAGATGACTTTAGTTTGTAGATAGAGGAGATTGATATTTTTTAAGCCACTACTAACTCAACTGGCAAAGGTCTATCAATACCAACGGTCTTGCTGACATAGAGCTTCTCAATCCCGATCACCTTACCGTTTTTGTCTTTTTTCAGGATAATGCCTTCTCCCGCCTCTTCGCACATGAATTCATCCTCGGGATTGCCAAACCAAATGTCCATTGTATCTGTATCATTATGATAGTAAACCACTACCCTGTCCATATTACATCTCCTTCCTTTACCTTGTCTGTGGGATAAGCGGTTATCAAGAAACCTTCCATCCCTGTGTGTCTGACAACTACACAATATACTCTATAAAATTGTTTATAGTAAAGAAAGACATTCTTATCTGTCCTGCTCTGTCTTATCTCATCAGGAAATTGTAGAGTAGTCTTCACAATATGTTCTTCGCCTTTCATAATGGGATGTTTCTTTGTAATAAAGTATTCCCAATATCTGGCCGTGGTTTTGACCTCAACATTAAGAGGGGTTTTCACCTTAAAATAGATATCTGTTTCAAAATCCATCAAACCTTCCTCGCGTTACTAAGCCTTTTTTTGTACGTTCATATACTGCCCAGTAGATATCGTTTCTTTCATCCTCAATGTCCCTAATTTTCTATCATTTGGAAGTTGTGAAACCCCTTCTTCACTAAACTCCACAGTTTTCTGTCTCATTGTTTCCCTCCTTTAAATATGGGAAATATCCCCGAGCTTTCCGACACCAATCCTCCATAATTTCGATCATATCACTTAGAAGCATTGTATTTCTCGTAAATGTCTCTCAAGAATTCAAGACCCCTTGAACCATAAATGTTACATATCTTATTCGCAT
>CAYYOQ010000410.1:0-1672 GCA_964473235.1 uncultured Thermodesulfobacteriota bacterium
CGAAGAGAAAACCGACGGGCAGACCGTGGGATACATTTGCAGAACCGTCAAGGGGATCGAAGTAAAAAAAGTAGCGCCCTCTATCTTCATGTAAGGGTATGATTTCTTCTGCTTCCTCGCTTACCGCATGGATAACCCGCTCTGAAGTTTTTAGATAGTGGATCACAATCTCATGAGCAATCTGATCCATGCGCATCACTTCCTCTCCCTGTACATTTATCTCACCTGCCAGCCCCCAGTGTCCCTTCAATGCCCCGGTGAGGTAGTACTGCTGGATATGTTTGGCTGCACTTATTACCGCATCCATCAGAATTAAAAAATGGTAGGTGCGGTTGTATTTTTCTTGGTGATGAAGTAAAAAATTCATGAAAGTCTGCTCAAACTGTATCATAGTTACTCCTTTTTCTGGTTTAATCTCTGTTCCTCAATCCTCAAGCTTTAGCGCTCCTCAAACTATATTTATCCTCCCTCAAGGCTCGAAGAGCCGTTCCTCAAGTGTAACGCTCCTCAAACGGAGTGCTCCTCAAGCTTCAGCGCTCCTTATACCCTTTACGCTTTTTCCCACACGCCAGGGATGATCCGTCCACAGTTGGAGCACTTGCCTGCCTTAATAGCATTCTTTAGAATAGAATAGCCAATTCTTTTAATGACCACCTCCCCACAGCCCGGGCAATAGGTGCTTTCCCCCTCATGGCCAGGAACATTTCCTATATAGACATAGTGTAATCCTGCCCTTTTAGCAATATTTCGTGCGTTCTCTAAAGTTTTTACCGGGGTTGAAGGGAGGTTTATAATCTTATACATGGGGTGGAACCTTGAAAAGTGCACCGGTACCTCAGCACCCAACTCCGATTTTATCCATTGGCACATCTGAGTAAGCTCCTGATCACCATCATTGAGGGTGGGAATGAGCAATACCACGATCTCATACCAGATACCTATCCTCTTTAAAGTCTTCAAAGTATCAAGAACCGGTTTCAGTTCCCCGCTGCAATAATCTTTATAAAACTTCTCGCTAAAAGCCTTAAGATCAATTTTCACACCGGTAAGTTCCTTACAAAGCTCAATCAAAGGTGCTTCATTGATATAACCATTGGAGATCATTACACTACCAATACCCTCTCTCTTTGCCAGCTTAGAGGTATCGTACATATACTCATAAAACACTACCGGTTCAGAATAAGTATAGGCAATGGTAGGACATCCCCTCTCTTTTGACAGGGAAACAACCTCATGGGGAGGCAGGTAGATACTCTCTATCTGTTCTGGCCGATACTGGGCAATTTTCCAGTTCTGACAGAATTTGCACTCAAAATTGCAGCCGACTGCGGCAATAGAAAACGCAGTAGTTGAAGGCAGGTAGTGGAACAGGGGTTTTTTTTCAATAGGGTCAAGATGAGCGGCACAGGATTGACCATACACCAGACTATAGTAGCTCCCTTTCCTATTTTCCTTATTCCCGCAGTAACCCCGCTCTAAATCAGCAATCTCACACTTTTTAGGACAAATCTCACACTGAATTTTTAAATCCGCCAGTTTCTTATAAAACTTTACTTCTTTTAAAAGGGTATCTTCTTTTGCCACGGCCTCCGAAGGGGTGATGAACTTCTCCAAGATAGCCGAGTGAGAAAGTAATTCTAGACCACAAAGTCCCTGGGAAAGGCATTTGAAG
>CAYYOQ010000411.1:0-1669 GCA_964473235.1 uncultured Thermodesulfobacteriota bacterium
GGAATTAACTTTCACGCTTTTTCTCTACCTTTTGGCTCTGGTATCACCTTCCCCATCTGGGTATGGGAATATTGTGCGACCGTCGTGATGAACTACTCTGGTGTTGGCCCTCTCTATATTCCTTCCTGTTTGGCCGAAACGATCACACTCGCCCTGGAAGAACGAAGGGAAAGTTTTTCCTTAGGGAGGGATTTAGATTTGGAGAAGGTCAAAGAGATAGGCGCATTGAGTGAAAAACATGGATTTATCTTTGATCGCTTTTTAAGCTTTGAAAAGAAGATTAGTGAAAAAAACTTGCGTATACTAAAAAAGCGTTAAAAAAGTTATCCTAACGGAGGAGTTCACTACATGAAATTGAAAGAAAAAGTTGCACTGGTAACAGGTGCTTCGAGGGGGTTAGGAAAGGCTATTGCACTGTATCTCGCGGAGGAGGGTGCGCAGGTGGTAGTTAACTATGCGAAAAGTGTTGCGAAAGCAGATGAGGTAGTGAATGCAATTCGCTCATCCGGCGGGACCGCCCTCGCGATGCAGGCTGATGTTTCTTGTTGGCAAGAAGTTGAGAAAATGGTAGATACGATCTATGAGAAGTGTGGGAGGATCGATATCTTGGTTAATAACGCAGGGGTTACTCGGGATGAACTCCTCATGGCACTGGAGGAAGAGGATTGGAATACGGTGATCGCTACCAATTTAGGCGGCCTCTTTCATTGTACTAAAGCTGTGGCAAAGTATATGGTGGTGCAAAAAAGCGGGAGAATTATTAATATTTCCTCTGTGGCGGGAGAAAAAGGCGGGAGGGGACAATCTAATTACGCAGCCTCCAAGGGTGGGGTGAATGCCTTCACCAGGTCAATTGCGATGGAACTGGCTCCTAAGAATATTACAGTAAATGCAGTAGCTCCAGGAGTGGTGGAAACCGAGATGAGCAGCACCGTCATTAGGAGGGCTAAAGACTATATTCTTAATGCTGTTGCGTTAAAGAGGTTAGGACAACCGGTTGAAATAGCCAAGGTGGTGGCATTCCTTGCTTCGGATGATTCATCGTACATCACTGGTGAGATCATTCGGGTCGATGGAGGCTTTAAAGGTTAATAGCTAGATCTATGAGGAGGGTGGGTAACATGGATGAAAAGATAATTTATGCAAAGGTGAGAGAGAGTATTGTGGATGCCTTAGGGGTTGACGAAGGAGCGGTAACACCTAAGGCATCACTGTTTGATGATTTAGGTGCAGAATCGCTTGATTTACTTGATATTGTCTTTCGACTGGAGAAGGAATTCGGTATCAAGATCCCTCGAGGTGGTATTCAAACTGGTGCCTTATCTCCTGAGGGAGAGCCCCTCAAAGAAGAGGATCTGATGGTGGACGGAGTTTTAACTCCTCTTGGAATAGAAAAGTTGAAGAAAGTCATGCCTGAAGTTGATCCCTCGAGAATTGGTGTGGGTTTCAGGGCGGATGATATCCCTACCCTTTTTACTGTACAGACCTTTGTAAACATCGTGAAAAAATTGGTTGCGGAGAAGGGAGGGGGAAAGTGATCTGTATAACTTTTGGTAGAGATATCGATGAAGTAGGAAAGATTGAGCAGCTGACTCTGCACAATTTCTGAAAGGTAGATGAGATGAGATTCCTCTTAGTTGATCGCATTTTAGACTATCAAAAAGGCACG
>CAYYOQ010000412.1:0-1658 GCA_964473235.1 uncultured Thermodesulfobacteriota bacterium
AATGACAACTTTCTTAAGTCGTTCACTATAGTACTACAAAAGAAAAAGAAAGGTTGGTCAGGCCTTTTAGTTGGTGTTAGCTTTAGAGAAAAACTCCCTTAGGTATTCCTCAAAGGATCTTAATTTGACATTGAAAGTACTGATCAGGGGGCTGTTGTCGCACACACTATCGCCACTGGAGAAGGCGTCGATAAAGCCCAGGATGTCGTAGCGATAGTTAGTGAGCGTGTCTACCACCCACCCTATAGTTTTTTGAAAGCCAACGGGAATGGGGAGAATTCTCACCCGGTATCCCAGCAGCTTGGAGTATACTCCTGCAATCTGTTTGAAGCTGAGCGCTTCAGGGCCTCCGATGGAAAATATTTTACGGGAAGCCTTGCTATTGGTGAGCGCATCAATGGCACAATATGCAAGATCACCCTGGTGAATTCCCTGGATTCTGTGGTCTCCCCAACCCATGGCAGGGTAGAGATGATACTTTTTGACAAATGGTGCTGACATGGTAAAGTCGCTAAAAAAACCGGAGGGTCTGAAAACGGTATAGTCTAATCCGGAGACTTTGAGAAAGTCTTCAATCAGCTGTTTTATCTTATAAAGCTGGAAGCGAGAGCTCAACGAAACTCCCAGCGCGCTGATATACACAAATTTCCCTCCTCCATTTTCCTTGAGCAGCTCCATGAGGTTAAGGTTTCCCTGGTAGTCAACGCCCCAGTAGGTAATACCTTTCTTCTGCATTCCTAAAGAGAAGGTTGAGATAACACTCGTTATTCCTTTCATGGCTTCTTTGAGTGATGCCCTGTCGGTAGCATCACCGTAACAGAGTGTCGCACCACTTTTCTTAATCTCGTCCACCTTTGAGGTTTTTCTCACCAGGCACTTAAATGCATATTTCTTCTGTGTAAGCTGCTGTGCGATCTCTCTCCCGAGTGTTCCTGATGCCCCTGCCACTAAAATCATGAAAGCACCTCCTTGGTACGGGTTTCAGTCATAAACAAGCAAAGGCGCTCATCATCTACTATGGCAGTCCAGGGATTTTGAGCAAATTCCCTAAAGTACTCGCTGATACGGGTCACTATAGACCAAGGCCTTATCCCTTCAGTGCCGGTATTCATATAGGTTAATCCTGGTTGAGCTGCAAATTGTGAACGCACAAAAGCCCAAAATAGTTCATCAATCGGGTCTTGAGTTGGCTTGGCTTTTAATAAGTCAAGAGTGCGCTGTGCCTCCGCCGGACGAGATAACAGCAGACTGGAAAATCCTCCAATCGATGCAATACTGCACAGTTTGATGAAATTCCTTCTGCTGGTGCCAACATGGGAGCAGAGGGTTTCATCAATTGATGATTTACCATTTGTGACTTCATCTGGTGTTCCTCCTCTTGCGAGTTGGTGACATGGGTTATTTTAAAAGATATACTATTTATTATTCCTAGAGTTTAATTAAGTCAAACATTTTTATTAGTATCAAATAGAATCCACTTTCACTGGAATAAGCGAGTGTCAGTGAGCTGTTTACAAGAGGGGACGGAGTAATGATTGAAATTTAAAGTTGTTCGTGTTAAATTCATATATTTGCAAATATGAGAATTTCAGTGTCAATGGAGATTTTTCTGAGCCCAACAATATATTCATTGGCTTTAGTCACGACCCCGTAACTTA
>CAYYOQ010000413.1:0-1657 GCA_964473235.1 uncultured Thermodesulfobacteriota bacterium
CTCTGTATCAGTAAGGGCTGAGGTATAGAGACCACTATCATCTATAGTGCTTTCTATGGTTGAATTAACTGACCAGAGGTATGTTCCTTGAGCAGGTTCCCCGTCACATATCGTCTCCGCAGCAAAACTTATGGTTTCCCGTGTGTAAATCGTTTCGGTTGAAGGTGTGATCGTTACCTCACACTCAGGAATAGGTATTTCCTTGCGCTTTATGGTGACCACAGCACTAGCTGACGCGTTATTATGAGCCCTATCTGTTACCTTAACCGTCTCCTGTACATCGGAATCGGTTTGGTTATTACCTGCGAAAAACAATCCGTCACCGGTGATTGCGCTTCCTATAGTGCTGGCAGGAGAAAGCTCCCACTTATACCTTCCTTCAACTACCGAACTATCACAAGTAGTAAGGACTTTGAAACGCTGTGCCGCTTTAGAAGCCAGTGTAACTGTTTGCGGGTTAATCGATACTGTACATACTGGTACAGTTGTGGTAGTAGTTGGTCTTGGTCTAATCGTGGTGGTACTGGATATTGGCGCAGGTTCACAGTCATCAATTTCCATCCCTTTTAGATCATCAAAAAGGCTAGCTATAATAATCCCAAACTTATTAGGATTGCATTGCGCCGCTACTTCAAATTCCAAGGTGACCAGACATCCACTGCTCCCTGCCGCAATACCATTTTTTGTGGTAAATCCCCCAATTTTTAGACGATTTATTTCAGGTGCATTACAATCTATGAAATCAAAGCCTTCGGTGAGACACCCCTGGAAACTATAGCCTTTAAAAGTAATCTGGCCAAACCATTGCAGCTCTATCCCAAAAGAATCAATTTCTGGAGCATTTGAAAGCATAAGTGGGATGGTAATGTGGGTACCACATACAATCTGGTCAGGACATTTAAGGGAGAGCAAAGGCTCATCTGAGTATCCTAAAACTGGGAAGAGCAGGATTAAGAACCAAAGTAAAGATAACATCCTATAATACCAGCATTTAAATTTCATTTTCATACTCCTGATCAGATGAATAAGATAAAAAAAGGCTGCCTTACCTCTAATCCTGCAGCCCAGCCTTTTATTTAATCAACTTCAACACAAATTACTACAGCTAATTCGACATCCGCAATAGAACTGTAGCTTTCCGCCCCTTGATCACTCAGAGTTTGGCTTTATCGTTTTTTAATGATAACCATTTTACTATATTTATTAATTTATCGCAAGAGAAAATTTAAAAAGATTTTATTCGTAAAATTATATAAGAAAATTCAGCATCTTCCGGTTAGGAAATTGCATGCAGTGCATTTGGTTTCAAAGGATCAGGTAGAATGAAAAAAAAGTTGTATTGCTATCATTTTTCCCTTGACTTTTTAAATCAATAATGGGCGGCCGCCTCCGTAACTACTTAATATTACGGAGGATTTTAAAATGCCGCACACACTGTATCCATGGGACAAAAAAACAAAAGCTCCATCATTCTACAAACTGGCCAGCCCTCTACAAGAGATATATAAGGCTATCACACCACTTGTGGCCAGGGGGAACAGGCCATTGCAAATGACCTTTGAAGATCAACTTAATGCATTAATTTACTTTCACCTTGAAGAGCACACCTCAGCTCGACATCTGCTGCAAACCCTTGAAGAAGAGGAATTTGCACGTA
>CAYYOQ010000414.1:0-1627 GCA_964473235.1 uncultured Thermodesulfobacteriota bacterium
TTTTCTCCATGAACATCATCTCCCTCTACTTTCCCCTCTGGGTAACGGTAGATAAAGGTGGCGAGGACATTTTATATAGTGTTGCCCTCTCCATCTCCATGATTCTGGTTGCGATTTCGATGCCCCTTCTAGGTGCCTTTTCTGACCGTATGGGCAGGCGAATGCCTCTACTTATAGGATTAACCTTTACCTCTGTTGCTTTTACCGCTCTAATCGGCGTCTTTGATCATCTCATTTTAGGGCTTATTTTCTTTGCCCTGGCAAACTTTGGATACCATGCGGCCCTCGTTCCCTATGATGCGCTGCTTCCTCAGGTGAGCAGGGGGTATTCAGTGGGTAAGGTTGCAGGAATAGGGGTGGCTCTTGGATACGTGGGAGCAATATTAGGCATTCTTATGGTCAAACCCTTTGTCAGCGAGGCGGGAAGGAGTGCTTCCTTTATCCCCACTGCCTTCTTATTCTTCCTGTTCTCACTGCCTTGCTTTTTCATGGTTAAAGAAAAAAAAGATAGGGTATCCCCTCTCTCCTGGCACGCACTCAGTGAAGAAGTTTTAAAAATCAAAAACACGCTCGTGAGCACTGCCAGATACCCTGGGCTTCTCCGTTTTCTCATCGCCAATTTTATCTATTGCGATGCGGTTAATACGGTTATTGCCTTCATGGCTGTTTATGCAAATCAGGTAGTAGGTTTTAATGATTCGATGATCCGAATACTTCTCATTGTCTCCACCACCTTTGCGGTAGCGGGCTCGCTACTCTTCGGATGGCTCACTGATCATGTGGGTGCAAAAAAGACACTGGTAGTGGTACTCTATTCATGGATCATAGGCCTTGTAGTAGCAATGGTGAGCTTTTCGCCACTCTTATTCTGGATGGTAGGACCTATCGTTGGGATTGCGCTGGGGGGAACCTGGGTTTCAGCCCGCTCCCTGGTAGTTGCCCTCTCACCCCCTGAAAAGGTTGGCGAAATCTTCGGTCTTTACAATATGGGAGGAAAGTTTGGGTTTATCTTGGGTCCTCTGGTGTGGGGGGCTATCGTCTGGATGTGTAGCGGATTAGGCATCCTCAAGTATCGAATCGCCATCTTTTCTTTACTTCTTTTCATCATTATGGGGATTTCTATCTTAAGGAAAGTTCCTTTTAGAAGGTCTTAAGCCACAACCAATTTTTATCCCACCTCGATTACCCTTTATTTTTTACCTTTAAATTTGTTAAAAAAGATTGTAGTATATAGTAACAATTTAAAAAGAGGGCTTATGTCATCGTATCTGAAGCGCAGGTATGTTTCGCTTTTTCTCATGCCTCTTTTCTTATCCCTATTATCGTGTGCCTATCACCCGCCCAAACCAGACGAGGAAGAAAAACCTCTCTATCTATCAGAAAAGGAAGAGATAAAGTTTGGCAACTACGTTGATGCGGTAGTAGCAAGTCAATTTCCTACCTTAAGAGATGAAACACTCACCCAGAAGGTGGCTGAAATTGGTAACAAGCTGGTAGCAGCTTCTGCTCGCTCTACCCTCCCCTATACCTTTAAAGTACTCAACACCACAGAGGTTAATGCCTTTGCCGCACCTGGCGGCTTCGTGTATATTACAGTTGGCCTACTCGATACGTTAGAAAGTAAAGA
>CAYYOQ010000415.1:0-1624 GCA_964473235.1 uncultured Thermodesulfobacteriota bacterium
GTACTTAAAAAAGCTACTCTCCCCCACCATGAGAGAGAGTAGCTAATCGTTAAGGGAAGGTATGCTCCAGGAAAAGAAAAGGGATATGTTACAGGTAGAGGGTACGCTCCATCAATTGCCTGCTAGTACTACAGAGCCTGTTTCAGCAGTTCAACCACATTGTAGATCTTTAGTGATTCACCCATGGAATCGATGGCATCCCTCAAGTGTGATTCACACCATGGACAGGCACTTACAATGGCACTCGCACCAGTGGACTTCGCTTCCTCAATTCTCTCTTTCCCCGTGGAGAGCGCAAAATCGGGAAAAGCTGACTTGGACCCAGCCCCTGAACCACAACACCACGAGTACTCCTTGATACGTTCCATCTCAACAAATTTCATACCCGGAATCGCTTTAAGTATCTCCCGCGGTGGTTCATAAATACCATCCACTCCCCTATTGAGCTTTCGTGGTGGATCAGTCAAACCCCACTCAACTCTCTTTCCTTCCCAGTGCGTATAGGGTTCCCCTCTCCGCCCGAGGTGGCAGGGATCATGATAGGTTACTTTCATATCTACACTTTTAGAGGGCTTCAATTTGCCTTTCTGGATAAGATCATTAATAAACACCGTAGAATGCACTACCTGGTAATCAAGATCAGAGGTATCAATCTTGAGATGACGGGCATACTTTTCACTAAAGGTCATAAAACATCCGGGGCAGTTGGTGACAATAGTCTTTGCGCCCGTCTCTTTGAACATCTTGAGATTTTTCTCGGCGATTTCTGCAAAACTCTTTTTGTCTCCTACGTTGTCACAAATACCACCACAACACACCTCTTTAGTTCCGAGAATACCAAAGTCAACCCCCGCCTTCTTGAATATCTCAGCGGTTCCGATGGGAACCACATCTACCCCTGGTTTATACGCATAGGTGCAGCCAACATAGTAGAGGACCTCAGCCTTTTCCTTTCCCGTGCTCAAATCTTTTATATCTAATTTTCGCGCCCAGTGAGCTCTGCGGGTACGGGGTTGTTTCCACACATTATCATACTGCTGAATACTGGTAATAAATTCCTTATGGGCGGGAAGAGGACCATAGCCTTTCTCACAGGCTTCTTCACGCAATGCCTCAAGGACCCCGATAATGTCCAAATCCATCACTCTTTTACAGTTAATGTCACAGGCCGCACACATGGGACAGCGATAAATGATCTCTAAGAGTTTATCAGTTGATTGATCCCAGGTTAACTCACCTTTGAGCAGACCAGTGGCAATATCATTCTTTCCCTGGGCAGCATAGGCATCAAATTTACCATACACCAGAGAAGGGCAACTCTTAGAAAAACGGTGACTTTTTATCTCCCAGAGGTGTACCCATTTGCAAGTCGAGCACCTTTGACAATGACTCGCATCATATTCTATTTTCTCTAGCGCCATTCTCCTCTCCTCCGTTAGCTACATGGTAATCGATTGAGCTTTTGTTTAATTGAAGATACTTTATCGCCTACTCACCAATCATGAATGAATTGATATTTAGCCAACGAATTGATAGCATTTATATATTTATTTGTCAAGCTGATTCAAGCAAATAGGATGCATACTCTTAAAATGAGCTATCCTGGCTCACAAGCTTGTTAAAA
>CAYYOQ010000416.1:0-1603 GCA_964473235.1 uncultured Thermodesulfobacteriota bacterium
TCATTTTACATCAGATCTCACTCGGTACTCACCACTTTTCATTCACCTCTCCTCAATTACCCACAACGCTCATCCTATATTTCATATCGCATAACCGGCACCATTTTATTTTTTCCCTTTTTTTCTCACCGGATTTTCTTGTAAGTATCGCTCTAGTTGTTTCAATGTCCTTATTTCCCTCACCGCACTTCGATCATGGTATTCACACTCTAACACATTGTGCTTTCGACAGATTGCAGGACGCTCATCATAGACTTTACAGCGACCATTACCCGCGAGGTGCTTACATCGATTCCCCACTTTCAAATACCATCCCTTTTCCTGAATAAAAATAGCCACCTTGTGGTGGCTGAGATACCAGCGGATATTTTCAAAATCACTTCTGGTAGTGGGCTTATCAATCTCCAGTGCAAAATACTTGCAACAGAGCGCACCACAGGTTTTACAGAGCTTATTCACTATTTCTCCTGAAAAGAGCACTTCCTTCGAGGAACACTGCGTTTAAGGAGCGCTACCCTTGAGGATGCCTCAAGGGTAGCGCTCCTTAAAGCCTCACCGAGGCTGATCCTTAAGCGAAGCGATCCTCAAAGCCAAAAGGTTGCTTACTACTTAGTGCGTGGCATATCTCAGTGTGATAGTCAAAGGGGTTTTGCACATCTAATCGCACTTCTCCTTTAAACCCCTCATCTCTCAACTGTATAAACTGAGTTTTGCGTGATCTTTCAACTATTTCGCTTAAGCGTTCTTTAAAAATATTACCCAGCACCTTCGGATGGAATTCACACGGCTTCACTTCCCCCCAAGGATTAATGGAATATCTTCCCTTACAGAATAGATCAATACCCGCTAAGTCTTTTTCAGTAATTTTATAGAGATCTGTCACCAAAAAGGCTTCCCGATTGACTCCCAGGTCCCCAAGTTTCTTATAGACCTCTTCACTCTCTTCTCTGGTAAGCAAAATGTCCCAGTTGTTTTTAGCTCTCCCCACAGGAATTAATGCATTAAAATGAAGCAGTGCCCGGTACCGTCCAGCTAATTCAATAATTGCATCAATCTGTGGAACCACGCCCTTCCAGAGAGTAACGATAATTTCCTTAGGTAATTCCTTGGTAAGCTCAAGTGAGTGGAGGAGTTTTTGATAAGCGCCTGGTTTCCCTCGATAACGATCATGAGCTTCACCAATGCCATCAACTCCGAACACCAACACCATGTTCCCTCGTAATTTCTTGATCTGCTCCTTGCCCAGAAAGTAACCGGAGGTGGTGATAAACACTACAAAATCTTTAGCGTAGTGAGTCAATTCAAAGAGATTAGGATGAAGAAATGGTTCACCGCCTGAGAACACAATGCAGTCAAAGTAATCATGGGCTTCATCAATCAATTCCATTACCTTTTTCTTAGGCAGTTCCCCCTTCTTCGGGAAGGCCCCATAACAGTGCTGACAGTGGTAAGTGCACATACCCGTTATTTCAAGCTCTAAGAATCTCGCATTCATAGAAGTAAACATGGTAAATAAAAAGTACCAAACTTCAAATCCCTCAATCCCTGAATCCCTAATTCCTTAATTGTTTCTACTCATGACTGACTCGAAACACGCAACCCG
>CAYYOQ010000417.1:0-1598 GCA_964473235.1 uncultured Thermodesulfobacteriota bacterium
CCGGTGAAGTTGGCGGGTGCAAAAAATGAAGACAGCTATTTCCACGATGCCGATCTGGTGGGTTACGGGTGGGGAAGTACTGATGAGGAAGTAAAGGAAATTAACGGGATGGAATTGAGTCTAGGCAGTGTACCAGCTCATATTCTTGATCTGAGAGCCATGGTGGATTTTTGCTGTATCTGGAGGTATGATTATCCGGAACGCATACACCATATCTGCAAGGCTATCGGTAGTAGAGGTGATACCGTGAGCAGGTGTCACTACCAGGTGGGAACGGATAAGCGGGATGAGCTTACCGTCTATGCCCGTGCGCTTGAAAGGTGGCTGGGAAAGAGGAACAGTAAAAGGGAAGTGTCGCCGAAGGGGGCGATGGAAGATGAGATAGAGCGCAGGGTGTTTTCCATGTTGGGTGAGAGGGATGAACTTAAGGAGCTTCTGGTTGAACGAACACTCCTGGGGCTGGCGAACCGCCACATCGACTGTTCATTTTTTGGATCGGCCAGCGACAAGAAACCAGTTGCACTCCTTCCTTGCTATGCGTTAGATCTCCCGGCCGAGTGGCGATCGAGGATGAGGATGCTTGAAGATAACATACTAAAGAAGTGGGGAGCAAAGGCAGATGATTTTTTGTGCGAAGTTGGTGGTGCTGAACCTCCCTGCCATTTTAAATTTATTCGAAGGCTAGAAATCTTAATTGGGAGTATCGGAGTTCTTAAGTGGCGGGGATACCTTCCCCCTAAGGATAGTAAGGTGAGCGGCAGGAGGGAACTTACCACTCGATATCTCTCTATACTTCATGCCTACTGGACGGGGAGTGGATCAGGAGGTCAAGGCAGTGACCGAATGTTGGGTGAAGAACTTTTCAGCGCTCTGGGTGAATCCACACCCGCCAAGCGATGGCTGGTTGCCTCGCTTTGGAAAAATATTCAGAACCAGACACGCTATCAGGGGTTTACCATAAAACGGTGGGTGGAGTTTGTCCAGATCATACGCCGCTACACCAGCGCAGCGTATGATGAGGGGTAAGGTACTATCTCATGTAAAAGAGATGTGTAGGTATTTACCACATGCTTGATGAGGGTGTCCAAATGAGAAAATTAATGAATTTTAAGGAAATGGAGAGGAGGTATACTAAAGGCGAGGATTCTCTGGAACTGACTATTGAGAAGTGGACATGTATTTATGAGTTTTTAGAATCAGCATTCAGTGTAGAACACTTCAATGATGCCCTGCAGGCAGCGGTGGTGCCCATTTTTCTCTGTGTCGAGTATAGAGACCGCTGCGAACTCTGTCCACTATTTCGCATCTGTGAGAGGGGAAAGTCTGAGAAATTTAGCAGGGTGATACGCATGATACAATCGTATACCATTGCGGGCGATATCCTTCCCAGAGACACTCTGTTAGGGATAGTGGGAAATTTTATAGAGGATTTGAAAAAGTGCAAAAGTGATGCACGGGGGAAAGCACACTAGTGGAAAAAATTCCAAATTGCAAATATCAAACACCAAACTTCACAATAGAAAAACGTTTTGATCATTTAAACTTGATAACGTCGTAAAAAGTCCTGACAGGTGTCATTGCGAGGAGCGAAGCGACGT
>CAYYOQ010000418.1:0-1575 GCA_964473235.1 uncultured Thermodesulfobacteriota bacterium
GTAACCGCATTAGTAGTCATCCAGATATCGATGCCATAGCGTGCGACGTCGGTATCCCATACCTCCTGTTCAATATAGAATTTTGCCACATCTCTAGAGAGTGCGAAATCGCCGCCAATTGGTTGCCGGATACGCTTCCCATAGAGTGCACGGGTGAGGTTATAGACAATGTTGTTAGTAATAGTCCCATCATACTTATGTCGGAGGTACACCGGAGCTACAAATTGGTATCCCTTGGTGAGCACAGGGTCTACCAGGTAGTGAATCCAATCTGAGGTGATGCTCCTCAGATCTGAATCTACCACCGCACAGGCACTTACTTTGAGCCGTTTAGCAGCTTCGAATATTGAACGCAGGGCCGTCCCTTTTCCCGCAGGACCTCGGTAAATGGAAACAATCTTCTCCTGCCAGGGCTTTATCTCAAACTCTTTAACTGCTTCTCGAGTGTCATCGGTAGACCCTCCATCCGCAATCAGCATTACGCTCCTCTTATCCTTATAGTGTTCTGCCAAACCATGCGTGACCATTTGAATCACATGCGCAATAGTGCGATCATTATTGTAGCAGGGAATGCCCACCAGGATATCCGCACGATCGACTTCTTCAAGTCTTTTTGAAGTATATGCCCTTAACGCAGTATCATAGTGCATCACTTTCGCTCCACATCATCTTTATGTGCTAAAGCCAACAAGTACATTCCACTTTTGCAATGTGTATTATTCAAATCTTTTATCCCACATCTCACATCAATAGGAGTTTTTCTAGTGTTGGTAAAGATTATAAAATGTAAACACCGCTTTTGAATAACACATGTAATTATACCATTTAAATATAACGTATTGAATAATTAAAAACCTCTTTTAACAATAAAACATTAAAAACTATTTGTTCGATAGTTTTTAATGTTTTATTGTTAAAACACGAAAAAAGAGCACCTATCCTTTATTCAGACACCGCACATTCCACAGGTATTTTACTAGATAACTCCTATTCAACCACGGGAGACTCCTCTCCTTCATCTGGCGCTTCGGCAGGAACTGGCACTTCAGTTTTCCCACTTTGCTGTTCTTCAGCCAACACAGGAACTTCAGCTTTTTCACCTGTCTCTGCAGGCATCTGAGCCTTTTCCTCAACCATATTCTCTTCCACTACCTTAGGTTCCACCTTAGTCTTCTCAGTAGAGCGACCGCAGCCGTACCCACCGACCATCAAACCTAAGGTAAGCAAAATAATTAAATATATTTTAGACATAGCGTTTTCACCTCCTTCCGATTTCTCTCATAAAACCCCACACCAACAAAAAATTATCCTCACTAAAAAGCTCTTATAGGCCGCACAGCCATTGAACGAGAGTGGCGGTGCGGCTCTTACAGGTAGTCATTTTTTTAATCGATCTCAATCAGCTTCTTCATCACTGGGAGACTCAGCCTCCTCACCCTCTTCAGTGCCTTGTGATTCCTCCTGGGCACCTGACGGAGCCTTTTTCTCGGTCTTTTTCTCCATCTTGATTTTTGTCTCACCTCCAGATCCCTGCTCAGCTGATTGGCAATATGTCCCTATTAAAATCAACCCAAG
>CAYYOQ010000419.1:0-1571 GCA_964473235.1 uncultured Thermodesulfobacteriota bacterium
TAACTTATGTGCTTAATATCACTGAACTATTTTTTCGTAACTGTCTAAGATCAGTCAAACCAATGCTTGAGTAAAAATAATAAGGGAATACAAAAACTGTCAAAGGATATCAGAGAGAAGGAAGGAAATCAAAGTAAATAATTTTGTTCAAAAAAACCTTCGGAAATTTTGGAGCGGAATAGGCACACAGGCAAAGAGGCGGGTTTAATAGCAGTTTAATTTAATCGCGTAAGCCCTTGGGAAAAGGATGAAGAAGAAAAAAGAGGATACGAGGTACTACTCTGACTTTGGCTGGATGCCAAATTTGTCCATCTTGTATTTGAGAATCCTGCGGCTGATACCCAGCAACTCAGCAGCCTTCGTTTGCACATAGTTGGCCTTCTCCAATGCATCAACGATAACCGATTTTTCAAACTGCTCTCCCGCCTCAGGAAAGGTGATAGTACCATTGAGAATCTGACCCTTTAATACGCCCGTTTTGTTCGCATCCCTGATATGAGGTGGAAGCTGGGTCGTGGTGATTACCTCACCATCAGCCAAAGCTACCATCCGCTCCATAATATTCTCCAGCTCCCTCACATTCCCGGGCCAGTAGTGGTTCATGAGCATCTCAAGCGCTTCTTCTGAAACCCCCCTAATCTGTGTGCCCTCCCGCTCATTGAGCTTTCCGATAAAATGCGTTACCAAAAGTGGTATATCCTCTTTTCTCTCCCTTAAGGGTGGAATGACAATAGGGATAATATTAATCCGATAGTAGAAATCCTCCCGCAGCCTCCCTTCTGCAAGTGCCCTCTCCAGGTGCTTATTGGTGGCGCTGATTAATCGGGTATCAACTTTTATGGTTTTTGCTCCCCCTATCCGGGTCAATTCCCTCTCCTGCAGAAACCTCAATATCTTTGCCTGGGTAAGCAAAGATAACTCCGCAATCTCATCTAAAAAGAGCGTCCCCTGGTCAGCAAGTTCAACCCTGCCGATCTTCCTCTCCCAGGCATTGGTGAATGCCCCCTTCTCATATCCAAACAGCTCACTCTCAATCAGGGTATCCGGTATGGCAGCGCAGTTGATCGCGACAAAGGGCTTATCCTTGCGCAGGCCATTGTAGTGGATTGCCTTAGCCACCAATTCTTTACCGGTCCCACTCTCACCCGAGATGAGGACCGTTGCCCTGTTATCGGTAGTTTGCTTGATGAGGCGAAACACCTCTCTCATGGCTTTGCTTTTGCCAATAATGTTACCAAAGGCATAATTCTTATCAATCTCCGCTCGCAGGTAGTTTACCTCCTCTATCAGCTCCTGGGTGGACAAGGATTTACCGACAACAATTTTTATTTCATCTACGTTAAAAGGTTTGGTAATGTAGTCAAAGGCTCCTATCTTCATAGCCTTGACCGCTGACTTTACCTCTTTCAACGCGGTAATCATGATCACCGGCACCGTGGAAACCTGTTTAATTTTCTCCAGAATCTCCAAGCCATCCTCACCGGGCATCATCACATCGAGCAGGATGACAGAGGGCACCTCGTCGTTGAGTATCTGAAGCGCTTCCCTACCACTCTGGGCAATAGTGAGCT
>CAYYOQ010000420.1:0-1530 GCA_964473235.1 uncultured Thermodesulfobacteriota bacterium
AATTGATCATACTTCCCGGGATTGACGGAATCTTTTCTTATGTGATAGAATTTTTTCGTTCGTAAGAAATTTAATAGTTAGGAAAAAATTTAATTATGGAGAAAGAGCATGAAAGGTGAGGAAGTTAAAGTCAGTACCGGCGTACCAGTGATTGATGGATTGATTAGTGGCTTGAGATGGGGAGATAATGTAGTGTGGCAAGTCACCACCACTTTAGAATATTCTTGGTTGGTAGGTCCCTTTGTTGAAGATGCGACTGCGAAAGATATTGAGATTATCTATATAAACTTTGATGCCTATAGTATTCCAGTGATAACTCCTCATTGCAAAGTGGTCCCCATAGATCCTACCCAGGGTTTCGACTATTTCTATCGGTTTGTAAGAGATGTAATGGAAGAATCGGGAAAGAGAATATATTATGTCTTTGATAATATCTCCATCCTGGCGCGGCAGTGGGGGAGTGACGAATCACTTGCCAATTTCTTTCGCACCGTGTGCCCCCGTCTGTTTGAGCTTGATACCATTGCCTACTTCTGTATGTTGAGAGGGAGTCATAATAATCAAACCGTTGCCCGCGTAAGAGATACCACACAGTTATTAATCGATTTTTACGTGCAAGATGGCCAATCTTACATTCGTCCCCTCAAGGTATGGGATCGATATTCACCCACCATGTTTGATACCTACCTGCTGATATCTCCTATTGGGAAGGCTCCTGAAGGACCATGGGAAGCACTGGAACGAGTACCTCAAATGAGAGATGACCAGGGGCCTCCTAAATCCGAGTACCTTCAGCCGATTGAAACGCTCTTTCGGCGTTTAAAAGCTCGATCATGTTGGTCACCCGCTAATTGTGAAGCGCTTCGGATGGAGTTAATAAAAACGGTCATTAGCCAACGCTCTGAGTACTTTGCCATAGCGCGAAAATATTTTTCTCTGGAAGATCTCGAAAAGACTCATGAACGGCTGGTAGGCTCGGGCATGATAGGGGGAAAAGCTGCAGGTATGCTCTTAGCGCGGAAGATTCTCGACTTAGCTGCTGAAAAGGATATGCCGGAGCTCAAAGAAATACTTCAGGATCACGATTCCTACTATATTGGTTCTGATGTATTCTTTGAATTTTTACTTGATAATGACCTGCTCTATCTCTTGAGCCAGCAGTATAAAGATAGAAATGAGATTGTGTCAGAGTATCCTAAAATAAGAAAGCTTTTTTTAGCAGGGTCCTTTCGACCAGAAGCGCTTAACCAGCTGAGAAAGGTATTAGAGCATTTCGGTACACAACCGATTATTGTCCGTTCTTCGAGCCTTTTAGAGGATAACTTTGGATATGCCTTCGCCGGTAAATATGATAGTGTATTTTGCACTAACCAGGGTGAGTTTAAGGATCGTTTCCATGATTTTCTGAATGCGATAAAGATGGTGTATAGTAGTGTTTTGAAGCCAGACGCATTACTCTATCGCATTAAGCATAAATTGATCTATACGGATGAACAAATGGCCGTCTTGGTGCTGCGAGTAGAGGGAAGA
>CAYYOQ010000421.1:0-1507 GCA_964473235.1 uncultured Thermodesulfobacteriota bacterium
ATAAAATATTATGTTGTTAATCGCCGTATGATTGAGGTAATATCTTGGCTCGATTCTCGGATAGGTGATAAAGATGAGCCAGATCTTGATTTATTTATAGAGGAAGCCCTATCCTAATTGAAAAGTGATGGAGTCAGCTATAAAGAATTCACTTCTTGAAAATAGGATGATGAGAGTAAAAAAGGGGTGAAAAATATCTACATAAACTCTATATAAATTGATCATAGGAGTTAATTATGGATTTTGAAATATCAGAAGAGCTAAAATTGATTCGTGAAGCGACTATGGACTTTGTGAAGAGGGGGCTACTTCCGCTAGAAAGAGATCTATTAGACAGTGAAAATGGAACTTTGCCTAAAGAAGCCATGGAAGAGCTTAAGAAGAAAGCAAAGGAGATAGGGTTAAGCGAGCTTAGAATACCCAAGGAATTTGGAGGTTTGGGAACCTCAATACTGGACCTATGTCTGGTAGAAGAAGAATTATCTAAGACAATAATTCCTTTTAATTTTGGAGATGTTACCCCTATTCTTTTCCACTGCAATGAGGAGCAGAAAAAAAGATATCTTGATCCCACTGTTGAAGGTACAAAGCAATATTCGATAGCTTTGTTAGAACCCGGGACATTCCATCTAAAATCCTTAAAAACAATGGCATCAAAGGAGAACGGTTATTATGTAATCGAAGGCCAAAAATTAGTGATGCAATATTTTGATCTTGGCGATTTTGTAATTACCTTTGCCGTTACTGATCCAGAAAAGTCCCTTCGGGAGGGAGTAACTTGCTTTTTGGTGGATAGAAATACAGATGGGCTTATAACCAACAGTGCAAGAAAGGAAATGCAAAGGAAAGACCCGCTAATTGAACCTATAATTCTTAAATTCAACCGGTGTAAAGTACCAGTCAATAGTATACTTGGGGAAATTGGTCATGCCTTTTCCCTTGGGGTTAAGTGGTTTCCCCGGAGAAGAATTGTTAGGGCAGCCCGTTGTGTCGGTGTTGGGAAAAGACTTCTTGAAATCTGTTCTGAATATGCTAAAACATGGGAAACATTTGGTAGAACTATATCTGGACAAACACGAGTCCAGCGAATTTTAACAGATTTAGCAACCGATATTCAGGCAACAAGACTTATGGTATATCATGCTGCTTTTATGGCTGACAAAGGGGAAGACATTCGGCGTGAAGCTGCAATGGTTAAGATCTTTGCTACCGAGATGCTCAATCGAGCTGTAGACAAAACAGTGCAAATGCATGGTGGGCCTGTCTATACTAAGGGATTATTTATAGAAAGATTATGCCGAAACACTGTTGAAGCGAAATTCATTGAAGAGACAATAGAGCTGCAAAGGTCTATCATTGCTCGAGATATTCTGCGTGGGATAAGTTTTTACTAAAACCAAGGTAGTGACCTCAGAAATTCCGTAAATCGATTTTTATCTTTGATAACCCTCCATAGATTTCATAGCTTAACCACACACGACATATTCTGAGAAAATTCGTATTCGAA